>DAOLCX010000479.1:0-3288 GCA_035327685.1 Pirellulaceae bacterium
CACCGAAATGGACGACTGCGGAGCTGAAACAATTGTTCGTACATCGTCGATTCTTGGATTAACCTCGCAAACTACACATCAGACGACACAATGCTTGCAGCGGGTCGGTAAATAACTCGCTTCCAAACTCCGGACGCAGCCATGCCAGACAAATAACCGCCATGAACGTAGCCAAAATCAGCATTTCGCTCAATTTCAAAATACGAGAATTGCGAAATCCGTTGTTGGTGCCTGCGGGGGGCGGCGAATCGGGGATAACGGCCAAGACCGGGCTGCCCAGCGCATGTTCAATTTCGGCGATACTGGAGAACCCTCGGCGACCTGTGGAGGCTGGCGACTTGAGTACCACAAATGCGCCCAATCCAAACGATAGCAATGCGGAAAACAGTGCGTAATAACGGCTTCCCAGAGGACCCATGGGCTGGCAGCGGAAACGCCCGGACGTTTCCTGTTTCAAGTTGCGGATCGATGTACGCTCGTCGGTGGCAGGCGCCGCTGAATCTCCTGGGAAACGAATCTCAGATTGTCCGGCCAACAACTCCGTCAACATTGCCAGGCTGTCAACCAATTGATGTGCAGAATCCGCCAACTCATTTCCGGAAAAGGAAGGTCCAGAAGTGGTCAGTGATTTTGAATAAGAGGCCGACTGGAATGTGTTGATAGGGGCATGAATACCTGGATCCGCGGGGCGGGCCGAAGGGGTACTTTTGAAGTCGGTAGAATCGGAACCCGTCAGTTGTTGCGCTGCACTCTCGATATACATTGCCAGCGATTGTGCGCGCTCTAATACGATTTCCCAGGAATGCCATGTGGAACCTTCGCCCGCCAGTTGGGATGGTAGCGACGAAGCAGGGGCCACGATCCGCTGTGCTCGGCGATTTAACTCCGCGGTCAACTCGCGCAGTTCGCTCTCACCAAAAACCGGAGACTTGATGACCCGCATTTCTAAGCGTACCGATTGGCTGTGCGGATCTCGACGAACTGAAAACGCCATGTTTCGGCGAATATTGTCAGAATGTTGTTCACCAATCTTGTCGAACGACGACGTCAAACTCTCGTTAGAAACACTGCCCGCAGGGGAATTTTGAATTTGCGCTCGTCGATGCAGCTCGATCAGCCAGTCTGTCGAGGTCAAGTCTTTAAGCTCAGAAACGACTTGTTGGTGGAAATCCGACGTTGAAATTGTGTCCTGGTCGGGAAGTGTGAACGTAAGAGTCGATTCCAGAATGAAGTGGCGATTGGTCGCCAAGAACAAACTGGTCAGCGCAATAAACATCGCCAATCCCAGGACCAAGGCCGCATAGGCTTGATGCAGCCATGACTGGGACTTCAGCACGGCGATCCATCGCTGTCGGGATAGCCTGTCGCGAGTCAGCGGAATGCGCATGTTTGTTTATCCAACCCAAACCCAGCGCGCACCGCGCGCGCGACAAGACAATGATCAGTACATCAAGCGTATTCGGCAGGTGTGATTTTGTCGCTTGAGTAAACTTTGCGGGTTAGAGCGATTATTTGGGACAAACCGAGGATTGTTCGGCTCGTTCAACGGCTGCCGGATTGCGGCAGGCCACCAGGGTTTCAAAAACTCCCTGTTGTGTCACTTCACCGCGTTGGTTAATGAGGCGATGCAGCCAAGCCACGCGTCCTGAGCGGCGGCCCGAAATCACTTTGTCCAATACAGACGTTTCCACATGGACCGTATCTCCAATGTGGATCGGCTTCAAAAATTCCCAATCGCGGATCGCGGAGAAGGCCACGGTCTTCACCAGCGGACAATGGCTCCCCAGCCCGGCGACCCAACTGATGCCCAATAATCCGTGGGCCACCCGGCTGCGGTAAATGGTACTTGCAGCGAACTCAGCGTCCACGTGCAGCGGATTGAAATCACCTGAGGTACAGGCGAAGGCAACCACATCCGATTCCGTGATCGTGCGGCCCAGACTGGTCCAGGTTTGACCGATTTGAATATCCTCGAAATGCAATGAATCGCCCATATCTCAATTACCGCTCCCCCCGTCTTCGCCATTCATTTCGATAACCGTTCACGACATTGTAGGACAATTGTTCTACAATCACGTCTTTCCGCCAGAGTCCGTGAACGGTTACTCATATAGTCGGGGTGGAGGGATTCGAACCCACGACCCCCTGCTCCCAAAGCAGGTGCGCTAGCCAGGCTGCGCTACACCCCGATTTTTGCCCTTGGAAAAAGGGATATGCTAAACCTCACCCCCCAATCAAGCAATGCCCACCTCCAGGGAAAATACATGTGTTGCCGTTCGCGCCATTGGAGAACCATTGTCCCCAATTGTTCGAAGCCCCGGGTTGGGTTCAGCATCCTCCAAAGATGAACCATTGAGGACAATTGTTCTACAATCGAGCCTTTTCGCCAGGGTCCGTGAACAGTTAATAACAGGTCAGGCCGCTCGAGAATTCCTCGATTCGCCTGTTAAGGTCTCGAACAACCGCTTAAACTCCTCTGGATTGGCATAATGTATGACAATCGTTCCTTTTCGGGGGTTCCCGCGAATTTGCACCTTGGTCCCCAGCACTAATTTAAGCTGCTGCTGCAAGGCTTCCGCCTGGAAATCCCGGCTCGGCATTCGGGGAGGCTTCTGAAACGGGACGCGGTCATCGTCTTCCACCGCAATTCGCTCGGTCACCAGGCGCTCCGTTTCGCGAACACTCCAGCCTTCATTCTTGATTCTCTGGCTGAATTCAATCTGCAGATTCTCATCGCCCAATGGCAACAGCGCGCGTGCGTGCCCAGCCGAAATGTCTCCCTGTTGGATCGCCGCCTGGACGACTGGTGGCAATTCCAAGAGCCTTATCAAATTGGCGATCGTTGATCGATCAATCTTCAACCGCCGAGCCAGGTCTTCCTGTGTGCACTGATGTTCGTCCAGATACCGGCGAAACGAAAGTCCTTTTTCAATCGGATTCAGATCCTTGCGCTGCAAATTTTCGACGATGGCCAATTCGGCCACTAGTCGGTCATCCGCTATTCGAATCCGCGCGGGGATTTTCGTCCATCCCGCTTTAATCGCGGCGCGCAATCGGCGTTCGCCAGAAATGAGTTGATAGCGATCGTTGATCCGGCGAACCAGGATGGGCTGCAACATGTCGTGGTCGGCGAGGCTCTCGGCCAGCGACGCCAGTTCCGATTCGCTGAACTCCCGGCGCGGTTGAAAGGGATTGGGATCAATTTCATATACATCCAAATGCAGGAGTTGGTCGAGCGCATCATTGGCAACCTCACCTTCTTCCGTGGGCTGCAGATGTGTTTCGTGT
>DAOLCX010000480.1:0-3285 GCA_035327685.1 Pirellulaceae bacterium
CCGATCCCCCCCGAGCGGCCGCCAACGCAGCACGTGTGTCCCCTTGCCGTCCGGACAAGCCCCCGCCGACTGGAGGCAACCCCACCGTGGAATGAGGCATGGGCAAATCGATCGCGGGAGACAAGTTGACGTCCAACAAAGGTGTTTCATTGAATTGCATCTCCCGGGCGAGTTCTTGTTGCCATTGCTCGACATCTTCGGCAGTGTCGTCATGGAGCGACTGTCGGAAGTCGGGCAATTGAAATTGCAGCGAACGATCCAAGCTCTCGCCATCATCCAATGCGACCGGAGCATCGACCGTGGCGATGAATCCGAACGGGCCGCGATCCTCTGAGCGCATCCACCACAAGGCCAACAGAATGATCACCAAAGTGTGAAACAAGAAACTGACGAGCGTACTCGACCAGGTATTGCGGTCTTGAATCAATCGCTGCCAGGAACCTGGCTGATCGTGATTGTAGTCGATGTCGATCTGCAAGCCGGTGGGTCCCGTGGATGGGTTCGTGGGAGATGGTGCCGGCTGGGGGGAATGCGGCGCTCTGGGCGGAGGCCATGGAGCCGCCGGTTGCTTTTCATTCGATGGCATCGATACCGACATATACTTCAATATAGCCCGCAGCCAGTGACCGGAAAAGCAAAATCTGGCCGCTATTCAAACCGCAGCCGCCCCCAGCGGTCGGCAGGAAGTCGCGGCATCAGCACACAGGCTTCCACCTCCGATGAAATCCATTCTCCGGCTGGCCAGTCCCAGACATTTTGGTCCCGGAAAATGTGTCGGTTGCATCCCAACCCCCACACGTCTCCAGACGCCGGTTTCCAATCGCCGAGCTGATTCCAGGGGATTGCCATTTCGACCGTCCAACTCGATTGATCGGCGGCAGCGGCAACAAACCATTGAGGGTCCCAGGCGCGAGTTGCTCCGACGGAATCCCGCGTCCAACCGCGCGCATCAACTTCGATGGTCAAAGGCCAGGCCCCATCGCGATCCAGATCGAAACTCAAAGACAGGCGATCCGATCGTTTCAAATCGGCGTCGCGGGTGCGGGGTTCGTTGGAAGTCCGATACGTATGTCCGGTCACCTTTTGACAGCGGCAGGCGACAAACAGAAATTCGTCATCGTACGCGACCATCAGGACATCGACACCTGTGGGAGAAAAAGGCGCGGCATGGTTCATCCGCATAAAAGTCGCCCCACCGGAGGACATCAATTCGCTCCACACGTCATCATCCAGTCGCCCATCCAATAGCGGTCGCGACTCCAACCGCCTGGCAATCATCACGGGGCTCGGCAACGGGCGCCCGGCCTGCAAATCCAACTCTTGTCGTGCGACCCTGGCTACGCGTGTGGACTTGCCCCAAACCGCGATCGGCAGTCTTGTCGTTTCGCGCGGCCGATTGGCCATTATCGACTGCACCAGAGGCTGGACTTCAGACCATTTCTTGACCAGCCTGGCGACGTTGGCTTCCGACCAGCGAATCTCGTCGGTGGCCGCCAATTCAGGATATGCCGCGCGCAATCGGTTCAATTGCCATGCCGTTTGTTGTGAAGCGCGCCGCGCGATTTCCTCGGTGCTCGATACAGACTCTTCAATTCCTGTCGTTTCACCGGTGGGGAGCCGGCGCTCTTCTCGCCGGTCGTTAGATTCCCACGACACTTGAACGACTTCATGATTGATTGGCGAGGTCTCCAACTGAGCCGTCGGTGGCGCCGGCGGCTGGTCAGGTCCAACTGCCAGAATCGGCGACGCCGTAGCTGGCAAGAGCCTGGCCATGGTCTCTCTTGCAATGTGCGTTTCGACGGATGCCGCCACCTGCACCAGCCACCTGTGTGCGGCCGGTGCCAAGGGATGATCAGGATATCGGTCCGTCAAAGTGTTCAGCGCCACGACGGCCAACTCGATCTTGCCCGCATCCAGGCAATCTTGGGCCAGTTCGATCAGCCAGACTCCGGCACAGTGGTAATCCGCAGAAGCAGTCCAATCGAGAATTTGTTTGGTCCACATTGCGATGTCCAAAGTGTGCGACTGCGTGGCCTTGAGAAGTGCTTTTTTGTTGGTATCCTTGTTTTGCACCTGTTTGAGCATCGACAAGTTGCCCCGCTGAACTTGTTCGCGCTGCCGACGCGGCAGACGTCGCCCCGATTCACTCAATCCGCCAAGCAAGTTTCCTTGGTCCAAACCGAGGGCGGTTGTGCGGATGACCTGGAAAGTCAATTCACTTCGATCCCACATGGGCAATCCCGCCAAGGCCCGGCTCAGCGCAACGTGGTCGCCAATGGTTTCGCCAACTCGTGGAAGTGTCTGATCTGCATAGATGTGCCAGGGCGTGACGGCGTCAGCGTCGCGAATGGCGATCCGATCCACTTGCCAAGGCTGGTCATGGACCCAGGCGGCGTCTGCATCGATGGAGTTCCGATCGGCTGCGCGGCGTACGGCTTCTTCCAGGATCGAGCGCGAGTCAATCCAACTTCCTGTCGGTGATTGGCAAATCGCCGAATTGCACAACAGGACGCGCGGTCGAAGTCTCCGAATGGTCCGCGTGATGTGATGAACTAATTCCCGACGGAAGGATGTTTCGGACTCGAGCGCTGCCGGGGAGAGTTGACGTCGCAACACCAGGGAAACGCCCAGCCGTTGGGCGGCCAGCTCAATTCCAGACGGTTCCAAATCATTGTTTAGCCAGTGGAGGACTAAACTGGCCGCCAAGAAGCCGTCTTCCGTAGTCAGGCGGGCCAATGCTTCGAATGCTAAATCGCCGGAGTCCAGCGATACGGCTAACAGCGTCACTTCCGACTCGCCGGTGCGCACGATCTCCCAAGTCTGGCCGCCATCTGTCGTTCGCGCGATTTGCCCACCCGCTCCAATGGTCCATCCAATTCGCGAATCGAGAAAAACAATACGGTTTAGAACCGTCGATGTGCCAGGTTGATGTTGTTTTAATTTTCCAGTGGCCAACTCAAACTGCCAAATAACATCACCAGGATCGCCGACCAGCCATAAATGACCTGCCATGTAGGCAATGGACTGGAAATGTACCGACAACAGACCTTGTTGATGTTGAGACCACCCTGGGAGAGGGCGCCAAGTCAATCCGCCGTCGATGGTTTCGAGCATCGTTCCTCTTTGTCCCGCCGCCCAACCCCGTAGGCCATCGGCCATCACCAACGTCTGTAAAGGAGCCTCATCAGCGACCTCGGCCATCACCAACTCACTTCTCCCCGATGTGCGGGCCACGAGATACCCTTGGCACGTGATCCCCACCCACCCGCGATCGGCGGTCGCCAC
>DAOLCX010000481.1:0-3283 GCA_035327685.1 Pirellulaceae bacterium
AGCCCAATGGGAGCACATTCAACGAGTCTTGGCCGATTGCAAAGGAAATATCTCGGAAGCGGCTCGTCGTTTGGATATCCCGCGCCGCACGCTTCAACGAAAACTGAAAAAAATGGCGCCGTAAAGAAGAGACGTAACCGTTCACGGTATTCATGGCCAAGCTTGGTTCTGGTTCGTTCTGCACGTCTTGAATCAGATCGAAACCCTGTGAGCGTCGCGGATCGATTCGCCCAAGCTAACGTGTTTTGTCGAACGACTTGCTCCACGCAGGCTACATGTCGTGAACGGTTACGAAGAGACGTTGTACTGGATACTGGGTAGCGACCGTGTGCGCAAAAGGCATGGCGTGCAATCGTTCAACAGCCTATTCCCATCTATCCCCTGTTTCCGCACAAAACTGGCCCAAAAACGTGCCGACACGCCAACCATTGCGGGGAATAAGTTGACAAAAGCATTGCTTCAAGGCGAGACTATCTACCCATCGCGGACCGCACAATCCGTCTTCCACGGATGGCATTGCGCAAAATCGTTGATCGTGATACACTGTATTTCCCAGTAAACGTTGAGGAAATTGACTGCATGGCGCTCGACACAGAAATTGAGACTGATCCTTTGCCACCACCGTCTTCTGACGATGCCATTGCGCGCGATCAGTTGGCTGAGGAGCATGAGGTCGAGGAGTATTTGCCTGGCGGAAAGCTGTTAAAGCCGGTCGGCGTGGATCGTCAGAGCCGCATCCTCTGGGAATACGTGGGACCGGTGATTGCTTTTCACCTGCTGATTCCGTTGGCGTTCATGCCGTATTTCTTTTCCTGGTGGGGCTTGTTGTTTTTGCCGATCGGCAATTACTTGTTTACGTCGATGGGAATTGGGGCCGGATACCATCGGCTGTTGACACATCGTGGGTTTAAATGCCCCAAATGGCTGGAATACACTTTCGCCACCTTAGGTGTGTGCAGTTTTCAGGACTCGCCAGCTCGCTGGGTCCTGGTACATCGGGTTCATCACCAACATTCCGATCATCGCCCGGATCCCCACACGCCGCGCGTCAGCGCTTTTTGGGCTCACATGGGTTGGTTGTTCGTCGATAACCGCGAGCTCAGTACCGCGGCAGCTTACGACCGGTACGTGCGGGATGTCATTCGCGATCCGTATTATTTGTGGTTGCAACGTGGTTTGAATTGGGTCTGGGTCTATGTCGCTCAGGCCGTGGCGATTTTGATGTTGGGTTACCTGTGGGGATGGATTTGGTCTGGGACCGTGTCGGGAATGTTCCAGATCGGGTTACAGTTCCTGATTTGGGGTGTGATCATGCGGACGGTCTATACCTGGCATGTCACGTGGGGGATCAATTCGTTTGCCCATATGTGGGGATATCGCAACTACGAAACGCGCGAAGACAGTCGCAACAATTGGTTATTTGCGTTATTGACGAATGGCGAAGGCTGGCACAACAACCACCACGCCGACCCGCGAACGGCCCAGCATGGGCACCGTTGGTGGGGATTTGATGTCACCTATTGGACGTTGGTGGCGATGGAAAAATTAGGGCTGATCTGGGATTTGGTTCGCCCCAATCGTTCGGCATTGAGCCGAAAGTCTATTCATTCTGGAGTTGAATCGTGAAAACTTTTTTGATTTTGGCATTTTGTTTCATTTGTGGACTGGGTTGCACCACCATGTTTGGCGGTTGGAAACGAGCGTCGGTTCCTGCGACTCAAGACGACACGGGACTTCCCAGCCCGCGTGACGCTCAAGAAAAGGCTCCCGACGAATTCAAAGTCAAATTCAAAACGACCAAGGGCGATTTTATTGTGCAGGTCACGCGCAACGCATCTCCAAACGGAGCCGACCGATTTTACAACCTGGTGAAGATCGGTTACTTCCAAGACATTGCCATTTTTCGCGCCATTGAAGGCTTCATGTTTCAGTTCGGCATCCATGGCGATCCGGCGGTCAACAAGGTGTGGTCGGAAGCCCGTATTAACGACGACCCGCGCGGCGAACTATCGAACGAACCGGGCACGATTACGTTTGCCAAGACTGGCCAGCCGAACAGCCGATCGGTTCAATTTTTCGTCAACTTGGGGGACAACAGCTTTTTGGACCGCCAAGGCTTCACGCCTTTTGGAAAGGTCGTCGAAGGAATGGATGTCGTGAACAGCATCAATGTCGAATATGGCGAGAATGCTCCAGACGTTCAGGGAAAATTTCAAGCACAAGGGAATGCGTTTATCAAAGAACGGTATCCCCGCCTGGATTTCATCCAGTCAGTCGAGTTGCTTACCGACTAACAGGGATTCCCCATGGCCACGGTTGGCACACCGCGCCTGCTGATTGTCCGCCTCAGCCACATTGGCGATGCGGCGCTGACGGTCCCGTTGGCCTATGCCATTCGCGACCACTGGAAAGAAGCCTATGTGGCGTGGGCGGCTGAACCAGCGGTAACGCGATTGTTGCGCGGCCACCCCGCAGTGGATCACATCATCGAGGTTCCCACACGCTGGCTGAAACGGGTTCGAGCCTGGAGCAGTTTGCGCCGCGAATTGCGCAGTCATCGGTTCGACATCGCACTCGATCCACAAAGCCTGCTCAAGAGTTCTGCGTTGGCTTGGCTTAGCGGTGCCCGCATGCGGATTGGATTTGATGGCGCGCACGGCCGCGAAGGATCGAGGTGGCTGAACAACACGCTCGTGAAACCTCAGCGGCCCCACCTGGTCGATCGGAGCTTGGAATTATTGGAGCCGCTCGGCGTTCACACCCATGCGAAACCCCGGTTCGAAATCCCAATTCGAGAGGACGCCATCCAATCCATGAACCCGTTTCTCGCCAGACTGCGCGGGGAACCGTTTGTTGCAATTAACCCTGGAGCAGGTTGGGACTCGCGGCGGTGGCCCATCGAGCGTTTCGCGCAAGTGGCCAGGTGGCTAAAGTCCCATTGCGGCTGGCGTTCGGTGATCACCTGGGGGGGCGAGTCCGAACAGGCAATGGCGCACGAACTGCAGTCGCTGTCCTGCGGCGCGGCCGTGATGGCTCCGCCGACAACGTTGAATGAGTTGATGGCATTGTTGTCCAACGCTCAACTCTACTTCGGCGGTGACACCGGGCCGATGCATCTAGCCAACGCCGTGGGAACCCGTTGCGTCGGTCTCTACGGACCCACGCGGCCGGAACACAGCGGCGCTTATGGCGCTCAACACCTGGCCATTGTCGCGCCATCGGATGCGCCCCACGGGGGTACACCATCCAAACATTCGCGAGACTCCATCGACAGCATTCAGGT
>DAOLCX010000482.1:0-3282 GCA_035327685.1 Pirellulaceae bacterium
ATTCCGTGAACCGGCGCATTGACGGCGACTTGTCATGAACCAGTGGCAATCGCCTCGCGCTGGAGAAATGACGAATTCGCTTCACGCAATAAGACTTGGCGACCAGCGTCAGATTCCCTGGCCGGCAGCCCATTGCTGCCAGTCGCCGGACAACATGTTTTCCTGGTTTTTGCAAAGTGCCAACGCCTTATGTTTACATCCTCCACTTTGGGTCTCGGTCGGGACCTCTACAACGCGATTTTTTCGGACGAGGTCTTTTGGCCTAGCGAACCCAGGTCCATCATTGACCTGGGCTTGCCTCCCACATTGACAGAAGCCTTATTGTTGAAACGTCTTTTGGTGACTGGGCAATGCAGTGGCCGGCAACTGGCTACTGATCTGTGTTTGCCATTTTCGATTCTGGACGGCGTGTTTCTCGACCTGCGCAGTCGTCAGTTGATCGTGCATCGCGGAGCAGCCCCTTTTAACGACTATTTCTACGCCCTGACCGATCAAGGCCGGGACCGGGCGACGGCCTATATGCAGGCTTGTGCCTATACTGGACCGATGCCAGTCCCGATCAGCGACTACCAGTTGTCCGTTGAGGCGCAAACGATTCGAGCCGAGCAGCCTAAACGCGACAATCTGAAACGAGCCTTCCGCGATATCACTATCGACACCAATCTGTTTGAAAATTTGGGACCTGCCATCAACTCCGGCGCCGGCATGTTTTTATACGGCGAGCCCGGCAACGGAAAGTCCACCTTGGCCCGTCGTGTCACCCAATGCTTTGGCCAGCATATCTGGATTCCCCATGCACTCTATGAAGATGGCCAGATCATCAAGGTCTATGACGGCGCTGTTCACCAGGCCGTGGAATCTGAAGGCGCCGAAGCGGGCGGGCAAACCGACCACGATTGCCGTTGGATCCGCATCCGCCGACCCACCGTGGTGGTCGGTGGAGAATTGACGATGGACGCGTTGGAAATTCGCTTTGATCCAATCAGCAAAATATCAGAGGCTCCGTTACAGGTAAAAAGCAATTGCGGGTGCCTGTTGATCGACGATTTCGGGCGGCAGCGTATCGAACCCCACGAATTGCTCAACCGCTGGATTATCCCACTGGAAATGCGCTGTGATTTTCTCACCTTGAGCACGGGCAAGAAGATCCCCCTGCCCTTTGAGCAACTGGTGATCTTCTCCACTAACTTGGAACCGGCGGACCTTGTGGATGAAGCCTTTTTGCGGCGTATCCCCTATAAAATCGAAATCGGCAATCCCACCGCTGAAGAATTTCACAGGTTGTTTCAACTCTATTGCGAACAGTTCGAATGCGAGTATCGGCCTGATATTATCCAGGCGGTGATCCAGGAGCACTATATTCGAAGTGGTCGGTCGATGCGGCGCTGCCATCCTCGTGACCTGTTGCAGCAAATCCGCGCTTATTGCGCTTACCATGAGCGACCGCTGGAACTTCACAAAGAATATTTTGATATCGTCGCCAAAAACTACTTCACCGATGTGTTGATGGACAGGCGCCCCAAGTCCAAAAACGGCTCGGCGACAGGTCCCAGCAAAACGTGTGGCCGCACGATCTCATTGCAAAACCAGGCTGCGCCTGAATAGCCCAATCCTATGAACCCCATGAGTCCAGCAAAAACATGTTCGAACCGACAGAAATGAAGATTGCCATGTTGTGGATCCAGTCCGTATGACCTGTCATTCGCAAAAAACTAACCTTCTCAAAAAAACAAGTCGAGGTGCGTGATGCTGACTTCAACTACTATTGAAAAAGCTGCCTCCCTGCTGGGATATGAGCTCAAGGAACGGCTGGGCGCCGGCGGATATGGCGAAGTCTGGGGAGCCACAGCACCAGGCGGCTTGCCCAAAGCCATCAAATTCTTGTATGGCATGTCTGACGAAGGGCGAGCGAAGACTGAACTCCGCTCCCTCAATCACATCCGCCAAATTCGACATCCGTTTTTGCTTTCATTGGAAAGAATCGATGTTGTCGAGAATCAGGTTGTCATCGTCACGGAACTGGCCGATGGTAGTCTGGCGGACCTGTTTGAGGATTATGTGCAAGCCGATTTGCCTGGCATTCCACGCAAAGAGTTGATCGAATATTTGCGGCAATCCGCCGAAGTTCTGGATTATCTCTATTCGAACCATTCGCTTCAACACCTGGACGTCAAGCCTGAAAACCTGATGCTGGTCGGCAAACACGTGAAATTGGGGGATTTCGGTCTCGTCAAGGACCTCCGCGACTGCAGCCAGTCTATCTTGACCGGGTTGACCCCCACTTACTCCGCTCCAGAGCTGTTTGATGGTTGCCCCAAGTCAACCAGTGACCAATACAGTCTGGCCATCGTGTACCAAGAACTCCTGACGGGGACTCGCCCATTTTCCGGAGTGACGCCAGCCCAGCTTGCGATGCAACACTTGCACGAAGCACCCGATGTTTCACCGTTGCCGAAAGCCGATCAATCGGTGGTCGCCAAAGCGCTCTCAAAACATTCCGATCGACGCTTCAAGAATTGCCTCGAATTCGTCGAGCATTTGAGCAATTCCGAATTGTTGCCAAAGCAGCGAGGCCGCTGCAACGTCCTGGCACGCTATATGTCGGAAACCGCCCACCGACAAGTTGATTCTCCCTCTGATCACCCCGACTCCACCAAACCTCGCACGACGACAAATTCGATCAACCGACCAATCCCGAGCGAAATCGAATGGGAGCACGGTGATGAACCGATCCAGGACCCACCCCGCTTTTCGCCGACCCTCTTCATCGGATTGGGGCGAAGTGGTGCTGACGTCGTCCGATTACTTAAAACAAAACTTCAGCAACAGTTGGGCGACCTGTCGGCTGTCCCCGGCATTGGCTTTATGGCGATCGACACCGACCAGACGACCTTGTCCGAATGTTCCTTCGAAAGCAAGGGATTGACTTCGCTGGCCCCACGAGAACTATTGCACGTACCACTTCGCAAACCCGAAGCCTACCGCAATCGCAATGCCGTCCGCGCGAATTGGCTGCACCGCCGCTGGATTTTTAATGTCCCTAAATCGCTACAAACCGAAGGCCTCAGGCCGTTGGGCCGGTTGGCCATGGCCGATCACTTCGAGACGATTTGCGGGCGGTTGATGGCACAGTTCGAACCGCTATGCGCAGCAGATGCCGTGCCTCGCTCGGCACAAGCGCTCGGCATGCAGCCGGGGGATCCTCAACCGAGGATTGTGATCGTTGGTGCCGTCAGTGGCGGGTTTGGCGGGGGGACTTTGTTGGACATGAGCTACCTGGTC
>DAOLCX010000483.1:0-3262 GCA_035327685.1 Pirellulaceae bacterium
TTTAACCAGTCGTTGTTTGCTCAGGCGACTGCCGATGAAATCGGTTTGACCGCGCTTCGCCACCGGCTCGGTGCAGCGTCTCCTACGGGTGATGGCGTTGCCGTGATGTTGGTCGAAGGATTGACTTCTGCTAACAGCTACATGCCTGACCGGACAACGCCGGAGCTGGCAAACAAGAATATTACCGATCGATCGAGTAACGGCAGTAACAGTACTCATGCAACGTCCGTGGCGAGTATCGGTTTTGGCAGTCACACGGGTATAGCCCCTGGCGTCTCGCGCATCGATGTTTTCAAAGTATTTGACTTGGGAGACTTGAACACGGATTGGCTGGGGGGCAGCTATCTTCGATTTGGCGGAGGACTGCCGGCAGTCGAGACTGAGTTGCGGGTGCAGAATCACAGTTGGGCAGCGGGAGCGACTTTTGACGCGTCTACTGTTGAAGTCATGCGGCGACTCGACTATGCGGTGCATCGAGACAATGTTGTCGCGGTGGCTGGCATTGCCAACGCAAAGGGGAGCGCGGTTCCGCCTATGTTGGGCAGCACCTACAATGCAATCATTGTTGGAAATTCCAATGGCAATTCCAGCCATGGTCCTACAGGCGGCGAAATTGCGGGTCGTTCGAAACCGGATATTGTCGGCCCTTATGGAGTCTCGAGCTACTCAACTCCGGTCGTTTCTGGTTGTGCCGCATTGCTTGTTCAAACTGCGGATCTGCTGGGAAACCCAAACCGAGGCCGCACGGAGACAATTAAGGCCATACTGCTGTCTGGTGCGACCAAGGATGTATTTGCCGGGTTGGCGAATCCATGGAATCGCGTCGATAACGGCCAGTTCGTCGAGCCGCTTGATCGCCGTTTCGGTGCAGGCCTCGTAAACATCAACAACAGTCACCTGATCATCAGTTCATCCGAACAGAACGGTACTGACTTGATCATGGACAGCCCAATTGGTTGGGACTGGGAAACATTGACGGAAACCGATAACATCCGCCGTTATTTTTTTGAATTGGGCAACGTCAGTGATGTGACTTTTTCTGCAACAGCCACTTGGCTGCGTCGCATCCATCCGACGGGCGCTGGTGCAAACCTGTTCGAGACATCCGAAGCGACACTTTCCACAATCGAACTTCGGCTGTTTGAAGCAAATCAAGATATGTCGCTGGGCAACTTGATCGACACCAGCCTATCTCCGATTGACAACGTGCAACATATTTTCCGTACCGATTTACCGGGCAATCAGCGGTATGCGCTTGAAGTGCGTCTTGCTGGTTTGCCGACGGGGCAATTGTCGGAGAATTTTTCCGGGGCTTGGTTCACCTCTAGCGTTCCTGTACCAGAGCCATCGACCTTTGCAGTTTGCTTGTTCTGTGTTATCGTCGTCTTGGCTCGACGAACGATTCAGCGTTGATTGTTGCGGACATGATTGCGAGATCGAGGAATCAGGCAGGGGCGGCGCATCAAATCTTCGCTGTTTTCAGGCATAGCATCAAGTAGCTCGTGTCCAGTGCACATGCGAATCGCTTTTTCTTGATACCGCGTTTGTTTATCTTCTCTTGCCGAAGGACGCTGACGGTGAGTCTTCGGATGGCGGCTACGTTTGCGGAAATATTGCGGCTGGTCTGGCGGCGACGATCCTCTTGGTACGCAACATCCAAGATCCAGTGCCGCGAATTCTCAATCGACCCATGGCGACGTATCGCCTTGGCAATATCTTTCGCGCTGGCCGAAAGGTTGCTGATGTAGTACCGTGTGTCCCGCGTTTCCTTTTCCCCGACGACGCGCTCGGTGGTCATGGCGACAACCGTATTCAGGTCTTTCCAACAAGCTGGCTGAGGATGACCCTGCGGGATCGACAACGCGACACACATGCGGCATGCTTTGCGCCCGTGCCCAGTTTCACTGAGAGAATACTCGGTCTTCTCCATTCCCTCGAAGTCGGTATTGATTCCGTGTTCAAACAGTGTCTGCATTTCCACCAGCAGGCCCGATTGATTCCCTTTCAAGGCCAAAAGGTAATTCTCTTCTTGGCTGCGGATTGGTTCGGCAATCGCACGTTGACAACCCATCACGTCTAGGGCACGGTCAAGCCCTCGATAGTTAATTAGGCATGTATTGGATCTCGACCGTCATGGCAAGTGGTGGCTTGATTCCGATGGCAAGACGTTCGAGCCCGGTGAATTGACGAGGGTCAAAATGGCAGCCTTGGTGTGCGTTGCCAAAACGGGCCACTGTTGGATGACGGCGATTAATTCGGGATCGGCGAAATTGGCCGTTGCGGACCGCGCGCCGCTTTTTGCGCAACCTTCGTTGCAATGGCCGTTTTTCGCCGTGTTTATTGAGGAAGTTCGATTCCTGTTATCCCCATAAGCACCAGGGTCCCGCAGGCAACTGGAGATCAAGTGCAGATTGGATGTCCAATTTCCCCGCAATCAGCGAGCGGTAAACAACAGACAATGCAGGCTCCCAGAAAGTGCCAGTCCAGGCCTGTGCCCAGTCAGTGGGCCGGGACCGGCTCCATGTACAGTCGAAGTGGGCGTATCCATTGGAGGCCTTGCTGTCGCCAGATAGACGCGGCGATGGCCTCTTTGCGGATCACCGTGACAGGCTCCGAACCCATCTCAGTAATGTCGCGGTTGTGTTTCCCTTCCAACGTCCCTTAGATGACCGCAGCCTTTGCACGTGCTGCGCGCTGCTGGTCGCTGAATTGACAATGCGTGGCAGCATGGAAAATGGTTCTTTGGTAACCATGCCTTTTGCAGCCTTGCCAGATATTGCGACTTCCTTGGGTTGCGGGCCAAGGCGCGATAACTCTGATCAGCAGGCAAGGCAGGCCTTTTTACGTCAACATCAAATCCGCGTCGGAGGCGCTAGCAAATGCTGTTTAGCCAGGGAAAACTACTTCTGGTGGTCCATTAACTGCCGGTTGCGACACTAGCCCTGCAGTTCGCTCCAAGCAGATCGTGATAGTTCGGAGCCTACTGCGTTGGCTCCATCATATTCTGTTCCCGACCTGATCTACGAGAAACCTGCGGCATTGGACGTTCCCGGTTCAATCAATTCCTGGTTCTTCACGGTTAACGCATATCGATCCAAAAGCAACAAATGGCTCTTGATCAAAGTTGAAGGCGCGATCGATGGTGGCGGTTTCGTGGCTAATATCGGCGGGTCTGAAGGTCCAACCGGCAAGTGTCGGGGGGGGGGAACTGGGTGTGGGTTGTGTATTTTTGCTCCGCCATGGGTGGCCGGGGGGGGTTTTG
>DAOLCX010000484.1:0-3257 GCA_035327685.1 Pirellulaceae bacterium
ATAGTCCAGACTGTGATATTGAGTACTACCGTACAAGACGCGACCCATGTACGCCAACAACAGCCCCGCCATGATCCCGGCCATAATCTGAATGGTAAAAGTCGCGATATCGCCCCGCAGCCACCCGATCACGTTGCTGGAAATAGCTGCCACAATGCCGAGCACAAACGGATTCTGGCTGTTTCTTTGAACAATCACATCCAACAATTGGAAAAACCACCCGGCCAAGAAACCATAGAGCAGCAACACAGGCCACCCTCCTTCATAATACCCATGACCGATGATTCCTGGCCCCCAAGTGGCGCGCGTACGTGCGCGAATGTCGCGAGGCAGATGCTTGCCCAAGCCTTCGGGTTTGTCGCGACGATCCCTAAACAGCGCGCGCGGTATCGGGGAGTACGCAATAAACTTGATGGAATGGAACAGGTTGTCGTAAGGTTGGTCGATGTACACCCGGCGTGCGGCCAACGAACATTCCACCGACCGTTGTCCCAACATTTGTCCCCATGGGACTTCTCCGAAACGTTCCGGAATCTTGGTCAGAACAGTCCAGCCAAATTCAAGACTTCGATCACCGCGCGATGTGGCTCGGTCTGAGCGCCTCAGCACCGAATAAGCGCCCAGCAAAAAGAACAATGTGACAGCGGCCAGGCTGATCCAGGTGACGACCGTGAGAGGTCGATAACGCACGCGCCCTACCACCCAATACCACGCCAACGGCAACGCTACCAAGCTGGATAAAATCGTGCGGCGTCCCCCTCCGGACAAAATGCCCATCAAAATCGCCAAGAATACACAGCCGACTAATGACGTCATCCAGATCGGGTTTTGACGGTCTCGATGCCAGGCCACAAATGCCACAACAATCGCAATTGCGGTTGCCTTGGTCGCCAGTTGGTGCAGGGCTTGAGCGACACCGATGATCGGTGGGCGAAAAACTACACCCAACGAGAACAGACAGGCCATGAAAATCATGAATGTCAACACATCTTGACGAATTGGCGGCCAGCGCATGAACATCCGATTGGCGACACTGCTGACGCTCCTGCGACATCGCTGATTGCCCAACCAGAACGCGGCAAAGAACACTCCCACATGCAGCATGTAAAGGCGATAATCCAACGCCGTGAAATCGAAGGCATTGATCAACATATGCGGCGTTATCGCCGAGTCGATGGCGGAAATCCCGATGAAGAACACCGCCCCAATCAAAAAGAAATTGGTGGGAGTCATCAAGTCGTTCCGGCGCCGCAAGTAAGGAACCACAATGGCCCACGACGACACCAGAATGACGATGATACCAAAGATCAGGAGTTCGTCAGTTGGCTTTAACATGTATCAAAAAGTACTATACCTGTCGATGATCGGTTTGGGCTGCATTAACCTTCAGAACGCTGCAGCCAATGGTCTAAGGGACGCTTGACCAACGCCGACAACTGTTGGATGTCAGCCGCATAATAACCACGTAACGATTCTACCAAAGAGGCCGACAATGCGGGTTTCCGGTTGCCCAACAGCGGCCCCAAAACCCATCGATCTACCGCCCGCGCCACTCCGCGTTGCATCCGCGCCAACCAGGTTGTCTTCGCATGATAATACACTGAACCAGCGGGACGCTGACGACTTCCCTCATAAAGCCACCGGCGGATTCGCAATCGGGTTAACGAATAGGGCGCTTGCATCGGTTGTTCGTTCTGGACCGGACTTACAAAATCCGAGAAGACTCCCACGAAGTCGAACAGGTTTTGCAGCTCTTTGCCGGAATCTCGCTGTACATCCTCCAAAAAGACGACCCGCATCTGATCCTCTGCAAAATGCAGAAAGTATCTGGCCAAATGCCGGCCATAAAGACCAAACTCAAGAACTTCGCGCTCACGCGGATACTCCGGGCTAAACTCACCTCGCAAGAGTCTGGCCAACCCGGATTCCGCTGCCTGAATCGGAACTAACCCAGTCGCCATGTAGTGAAAATATCCGGAAACCGCCCGATCGACAGGATTTCTTAAAATGACGATCAGTTTGCAATCCGGTATTGCGGAAGCCAGTCGCTCAGCGGCGGATTCCGTCCCCAGCAGATTGGGACGCTTAACACCGATCACCTGGCCTGGTCCCGCATTTTGAAAATGTCGGGCAAATTGAACTAGCGAGTCGCCGACTAACGGAGAAGTTTCGCAAAATGAGATCTCCTCTTGCGGCATGAAAATGTCGGGATGGCTGCGCAGGCAGTTCAACAAGTACGTCGATCCCGCTTTTTGGGCTCCAATAACAGCAAAGTCTGGAAGGCGCTGCTGTGCAGACATATTCATTTCTGGAGCGACTCGTTCAGCGGGGGCAGGCATATCGAATCGCCGCTTCCATCCCATCCACCATTTCGCTTAACGTAAACCGTTCGGCGACACTCGCTGCGGCCCCTGCCGCCAATCGATCCCGCAACGCGTCATTAGACAGACAGCTGACAAGCTGTTCGGCCAACTCGGCGATATCACCGTCTGCGAAGTCCAGTCCATTGACGCCTGCCGTAAATGCTTCGATCTCAGGGTTGTGTCGCGAGCGATCGCGCCCCGTGATGACTGGCAGTCCGTAAATCAAGGAATGAATCAAACTTAATCCAATATTGGTCGGATAACAAAACAATCGCGCCGATAAAAACCAAGGGGCCAGGTCGCGCTCATCGTAAACTGGGCCCACAAATCGCACCGAATCACTAACGCCTAACCGCACCGCTGTGGCCCGCAACGATTCAATATATTGCGATTCTCCACCTCCGACGATCACCACCAATGCCTCTGGCACCTGCCGAACGACTTGCGGCAGCGCTTCAATTAACCAATCCAACCGATTATTGGGATCGAGCCGCGAGACATACAGTGCAACCCGGCGGTTGGCAATGTGCTGATCATTGCGCCACCGCGCCAAGAGATCTGGATTGCTTTGCCAATAAGTTTGTGCCGCCTTCATTTCTGAACGGTCCAAGGTATTTAAGGCCACAAACAACCGTGATGGATCGAAGCCTTGCTCGATATATCGCTCGCGAGTCTGGTAGTTGTAGAATAATAGTGCGGTGGCCCAGCGTGATAACCCAGCCCGAACCGTGTGATTGACCCCATTCCCGCGTTTGGAGTAACCGTGCCCCCACAGGATGGTCCCCAGTCGACTGAACCGAGCCCGCGCCAGCCCTGGCCAGAGCGCGACATACCGCGCGTTCCATGTCTGGATGATGACGTCACAGTGCCGACGTGAAGCAAATCGCCATTGGG
>DAOLCX010000485.1:0-3247 GCA_035327685.1 Pirellulaceae bacterium
ATGCAAACCCGGAACATCAGAACCGTTGGGCTCATGCCAAAATAACAATCCGCGGTGGCGGTTGCCATCCGCCACGGACTGAGGGAAAATAGGCCTGGAACATGTGTTTGAAATCGTAAGTAGTGGAAGGTTAAACCGCCATGGCCGATTGGTTGCAGCCGGGAGAGAAGTCGCCGGACTTTACACTGAGCGACCAACATGGCAAGCCAGTGACATTGTCGAAATTCCGGGGCCGGCCAGTAGTCGTGTATTTCTATCCCCGGGACAACACGCCGGGTTGTACGCACGAAGCCTGCAGTTTCCGAGATGCCCACGCCTCGTTTGCCGAGTACGATGTGCAGGTGTTGGGAATCAGTACCGACGGACAGGAAAGTCACCAAACGTTTGCCCACAAGCACCAACTCAACTATCCAATTCTCTCGGACCCAGACCACAAGGTGGCCGAAGCCTATGGCGCTTGGCGCGAAAGGAAACAATGGGGCAAGATCTTCTGGGCTACGCAAAGAAGTACGTTCTTGATCGATCCCGATGGGCGAATCGTCAAGGTTTGGAAGAAAGTCAGCGTTGCCACTCATGTTCAAGAGGTGTTAACGGCGCTGGACGAGTTCATGGGTGACGAGTCGCAACAAAACAGGTGATCCGCGCATGTCTTCAGCCTCACACAATTGTGGCCCCAGGTTCCTGCTCCTGTCTTTCATTTCGGTTGTCTGGTGCGTGGCCGCTACTCCCGCGTGGGGCCAGCGGATCGATCCTGACGCCTTGACCGCCGAACAAGTGCGGCAAGCCATTGTCGGTGGTGTTCAATACTTGAAACGATCACAAATGCGAGACCGCGATGGGGCCTGGCAACACCCGCGCTATGATCCTTATCCTGGTGGTTTGACGGCTTTATGCGCGCTGGCTTTGATGAACTGCGGCGAACCGGTCAACAGTCCGGAAGTGAGCGCGGCGCTCCGCTACTTGGAACGTCATCCCAGTCCGGAACGGCGTACAACCTACGCGGTTTCGCTACGGATCATGGCGTTGACGATGGCCGATCCGCAGGGTCTCCGTTATCGCGGAATCATTGAGGACGATGTGCGGTGGTTAGTCAGTCGCCAGACTCCCGAAGGTCCACTCACGGGTGGATGGTCGTATGGATTTTCGGCTGGGCTGGCTTTCGGTGGCGATTCGTCGAACAGCCAATTCGTGCTGTTAGCGCTCCACGAAGCTGCCAAAATCGGGATCGCGATTGACGAGGAAGTTTGGAGACGAGCCCGGCGATACTGGGAACGTATGCGACACGGCCAATCTGGCGGGTTTTGTTATAGCCATAGCGAAAACCCGTCTGGCAGCATGACGGCAGCCGGAGTTTGTTCGCTGATAATCATTGAAGAGCATTTGGCCGATCCCAGTCAGGTTTTCAAAAATGGCCGCGTCGATTGTTGCCGCCCGCTGATCGATCGGCAGATGATCGAACAAGGATTCCAGTGGCTGGGAATGAATTTTGCGGTCACGCGGAATCCGGGACATAACATCGCGCATGCCTCGGAAACGTATTACTATTTGTACGGGATGGAACGTGCCGGCCGCCTGGCCGGTTTACGCTTTTTTGGCAAAGACGATTGGTATCGAGCGGGCGCTTCGCACCTGGTCGCGGTGCGGCATCGCGACGGATCGTGGCCCGAGACCGGTATGGGAGATCGCCTCAGCAATACGGCGTTCAGTCTGTTGTTTCTCGCTAAGGGGCGCCGCCCCATCGTTTTCGGGAAGTATCAATATACGCAACAGAGTCTCAATTGGGATTTGCATCCGGCAGGCGTTCATCGTTTGTCCCAGCAACTTGAATCGGCCTGGCAGATGACGCTCAACTGGCAAACGATTCGCGCTGACCATGCGCGCGTGGAGGACCTGAATGAAGCCCCAGTCCTGTTCATCTCCGGCCGCGACGCCATGCACTTGAGTGCACAACAAAAATCGGTTCTCCGCGCCTATGTTGAAGCAGGCGGCTTCATTTTTGCCGAAGCCTGTCAAGGCGACGGCTGCGGTGAAAAAGTTCCCTTTGATCAGTCGTTTCGAGACTTGATGGCCGAGCTGTTTCCCGAAAGCCAACTTGAGCCACTGGGCCCCGAGCATCCGATCTGGACTGCCAACTTTCCAATCAAGCCCAATCCCGACTGGCCTTTGCTTGGTCTGCAAGCTTGTTGCCGGACCAGTGTGGTCTATTGTCCGCGCAATCTGAGTTGTTACTGGCAACTCGACTACTCAGCTTTGACGCGGAAGTTGAACGACTCCATCCGCGCGGACGTCGAGTTCTGCCGCAAGGTCGGGATCAATGTGGCGGCATACGCCACCGGACGTGAATTACATGACAAACTCGAACGCCCTCCGATTGTCGATGTCAGTATCCCCGGATCCGAGAATCGCATGTTGCTGTTCCCTAAACTCAGCCATAGCGGTGGTGCCGATGATGCCCCGAATGCATGGCGCAATCTGCAAATCGATTTTGCGAAGCACACCGCTGCCCGCGTCCACCTGGAAAAACGGTTTGTTTCGGCGGCTGCCGGCCAGCTCGATCCTTACCCGATCTTGTTGATGCACGGTCGCACGCGCTTTCAATTCTCGCCCGAGGAGCGGGTTGTTTTGCGGCAGCATTTCGAACGCGATGGCTTCCTGTTGGTCGATGCTATCTGCGCCTCGAAAGAGTTCACCGAGTCGTTTCGCAAAGAGATGCAAATGATCTTGCCGGAGTCTCAGCTGATGCCCATTTCGGCTGACCATCCGATGTGGACGGCTCAGTACGACGGCTTTGACATCCGCTCCGTCGCCGTGCGGACTCCCAACCGAGATGCCCCACAGGGGTTTGTGCAGCAGCAGTCGCCGCCACGATTAGAGGGGATCGAGTGGAACGGCCGCCTGGTGGTGGTCTTTTCGCCCCTCGATTTAAGCTGCGCATTGGAGAACGCCGCTGGCAACCAGTGTCACGGTTACACGCGACAAGACGCCGCCCGCATCGGCATCAATGTCCTGCTTTATTGGCTGAACGGCGGTTGACCCCGGCTGAGGCAAACCTCCAGGTTTACAGTTTGTCTATGGCGTAAATGTGCGAGATCAGCATCATCCTTAGCCCGCATTTCTCACACGGCTGATTGAAGTTGGGTTCGGGGACTAGCGAATTCGAGTTTGTTGCTCGTCGCGGCGGCGTGGCTGATTAAAAGCTGGCTTTGAGCCCCTGGTTGAGGCGGTTTGACGCCGAGTTCGGGTCAAA
>DAOLCX010000486.1:0-3246 GCA_035327685.1 Pirellulaceae bacterium
ATGAAGCTGGACGATTCGCGTTTCTTGTCAGAGCCGCGGCTCATCGGCCAATGGGAGAATACGCCATGAGCGAAGGGAGTCTTTTAAAAGACTATGGCGCGACCTGGATCAAAGGCTGGGATCGGTTTTGGTTTTCCGCCGCTGACCCAGCAATCTTGGGGCTGATGCGGATTCTGGCTGGGGCCATCATCTTCTACACGCATCTGGCCTGGGGGCGCGAGCTGAGCACTTTCTTTGGCAACCAAGCGATGATTCCCGGTGATTATCGGGCACAGTTGGTCAATGGGACGTCGTACATGTGGAGCCATTTCGACTGGCTGCCGAACGACGCCTGGTTGTGGCCGGTCCATATCTTGGCATTGGCGATCATGTTGAGCTTTACCGTCGGACTGTGGACCCGCGCCACTGGCATCCTGACAGCCCTGTTTGTCATCTCCTATGCCAATCGCGCCACGGGGGCTCAGTTTGGTTTGGATCAGATCAACGGATTCCTGGCGTTGTATCTTGGCTTTGGGCCATCAGGACAGTTTTTGTCGATCGACCAGTTGATCCGTCGCCGTCGCGCGCGAAAGTCGGGAAGGAATACTCACGATGACAGGTGGGGTGAACCGAGTGTCGGAGCGAATATTTCGATTCGCATGATTCAGGTTCACTTGTGTGTGGTCTATCTATTTGCGGGGCTGGGCAAGTTGCAGGGGGACTCCTGGTGGACAGGATTGGCGATTTGGGGAGCAGTGGCCAATCTCGAATATCAAACGTTGGACATGACGTGGCTGGCCGGGCATTTGGCGTTAGTTAATTTGCTCACCTTCAGCACTTTGGCCTGGGAGGTTTGCTATCCATTTTTGGTCTGGCATCGGCTGACTCGTCCGATCATGGTTGGCGCGGCCATTTTGGTTCATTTGGGGATCGGCATCGGGATGGGGATGCTGACGTTTGGCATGATCATGGTGGTTGCCAATCTTTCGTTCGTACCTAGCCAGTGGGTCCGGCGGTGGGTTCCGTTCAAGTAGGCGCTATTCTCCGCGCTGGACCTGACGACGATACGCTCCCCTCTCAACCGGACAGAGCGGAAATATCTCAACATTGACTTCCTCCACATACAGCGCTGATGGCTCCTCCGGGCCGCGATGAACCCCATTGGCTGCGAGCAGATTCTCTTCCCAGTGGTGGATCGTCACGGTTTGCAACGGATAAGGAACGTGATGGACGCGCCCCAAGTAGAGGTTACCTTGGCGATGGACATACATGATGTACCGCTCAGCAAAAAAGTACTCCAAAGTACCGACTGTGGCCGATTGGGAGACTCCGGAAGGTGTGTACGCGACATTGGCTATCGCAGAGGTGGACCTGGGCGCAAGCCGTTCCGTTCTATAGTCGATTCGCCCTCTGCGCCGGTCTTTGGTCAAAGACATCCGCGCCCGGCAGTAATTCAGATGCCAAAATGTCCGCCCGATCCACACAGCAATCGCGTGGGCCGCATCGAGACTAAAGAACCAGACTCCCGGATGTTTGCCCTCGCAGTGGACGTACGTGCGCACGTTGATTTCGTGAAAACTGGACAGTCCCCAAATGGCTGGCGCCCAAGTCGGCCGAATGCCCGTCATCGTAAACGGAACCAAGCCGACGTAGGCTTTGCCGTCGTACGTATCAACCGTCAAACCGGGGGGAAGCAATCGCTGGATTGCTTCGGCCTCGACTTCCCAATGCAAAAACAACAACTCAGCCCAGCGTTGTCGCAACGACACTCGCTGATTAGGACGGTGCGTGGGTGCGATTCGTTCGCTTTCGGAAATCATAACATGGCCACATCAAACGAAATGTTTCTCCGCTGAACCCCGGCGGAAACTTGGTTTGAGACGGCACCTTTCATGGTCAGGTGCACCGCGGACCGACATGACCGGGTTGAACAGGATGACCGTATCGACCATGTTGACCCTATTGACCGGAATGAATTGAGATGCGTCGCGACGTTGGTTCATGTGTTGGATGCACGGGTGCGAAACTGCGTGTCAGGCTTTTTCGATTTTTACTGCCGTCAATTTGTACTCCGGCGCTTGGACGACTCGATCGCGGACAGGCGAAGTCACTCGGTTTACGAACAAAGTCGGGTCATGGAAGGTCGTAAACAACTCGCCAGGTCGAACCCGCTCCGAGAGCCGCGCTCGCAATCGGATACTCCCATAACGGCTTTCCACATTCAACCACTGACCTTCTGCAATTTCCAATCGCCCGGCATCGTCGGCGGAGATTTCCAACACGTCTTCAGCCTGTAATTGGACATTGGCGGTTCGCTGAGTCATGGTTCCGGCATTGAATTGATAGAGGTGGCGGCCGGTGGTCAAACGGAACGGGTATTCGGCAGATACCGTCTCCGGGCTGGGAACCCAGGGAAGCGGTTTCAATGCCGTTCGCTGCGCGTGGGCGAATCGGCTACCGTGTAACACCGGGGTGCCCGGATGGGATGGATCGGGGCAAGGCCATTGCGGCGGATTCAGTTCAAGTCGCGAATACTCTAAACCGGCCCCGCCTGGCCACACCGCGCGCACTTCATCCCATACAGACTGAACATTCGGATGGGCAAAATGGCGGCCATGTCCCATACGCCGCGCGACTTCCGAAAGAATCCATGCATCCGTTCTCGATTCACCCGACGGAGGCAATACCGCCCGGATCCGTTGCACGCGACGATCGGAGTTCATGAACGTGCCGTCCTTTTCGAACACGGACGCCGCCGGCAAAAACACATTCCCAAATCGCCGAGCCGTTTCGTTCATAAACAAATCTTGCACGACGACCAATTCCAATTGACTCAGTCCCTGCGCCGTCGCCGCTTCATGGGCCAGCGTCAAGTAAACATCGTAGCCGACACACCACAGCGCCTTGAGTTTTCCCGCCGTGGCGGCATCCATCATTTCCAACAATGTCAGTCCAGACTCATTCGGCAAACTGACGCCCCACACTTTTTCCACCGTTTCGCGAGCAGCTTCAATCGACTGTCCACCGGTGAGTGATTTAGGTTCGCAGCCCATGTGCGCAGAACCTTGGACATTGTTCTGACCTCGCAGGGGATTGATTCCTGTCCCAGGACGGCCGATGTTCCCCGTGAGCAAAGCCAGATTGACCAGTGCCATCACGCCTTCCGTGCCTTGCAAGTGTTCGGTCATCCCCAGGCCATGGATACACATCGACGGCTTGCCAGTGGCATACAACCGTGCCGCTTGCCTTATAGAATCCGCCGAGACT
>DAOLCX010000487.1:0-3246 GCA_035327685.1 Pirellulaceae bacterium
GATTTTTGGCAAATACCTGCTGAGTACGCCACGTCATCCGATGAAGCTCGGCATCTGCTCAATCATGCGTCGCGGATGGGCCAGCGAATTGACATGGTTCTGGTGGACGCGACGCTGGATGGAAATTCTAGTTCGGCGTTGATCCGCTGGATTCGCAAACAAGAATCGCTGGCGCATTTGAGATTGGTGCTGCTGACGTCAGGGCAGTCCATGGAACGTCTGGCGCGCGGGCTGGACATTGACCGCATCGTAAAGCCCTGTAAACCCTCCGACCTGCTGGAGACACTGGCTGCTGTGGTCGGCATCGACACCAAAGAACAGGAGGCCGCTTCAGATGCCCCACCCCACGCTCGTGCGTTAAGCATCCTGGTGGCCGAAGACAATGAGATCAACCAACGCTTGACTTCGGCGATCCTGAAAAAAATGGGACATCGATCGGTGATCGTGGGCAACGGCGCCGACGCGGTGGAGATGGTTCGGCAACACCGGTTCGATCTGGTGCTGATGGATGTCCAGATGCCGATCAAGGATGGATTGCAGGCCACTCAAGAGATTCGCCGTCTGGAGAAATCGGGAACACATATTCCGATCATAGCGTTATCAGCACATGCGACTGACGAATTCAGGCAATTGTGTCTGGCAGCGGGAATGGACGACTATTTGACGAAACCCATCCGACGGGACAAGCTGGCGGCGGCGATCGAAGCCCTGACCGGCATCCGCGCCTTGGTCGATGAACAAGAGCACGATATCCTGTCCAACCGCAAAGTCGATTGGCAAAAGGCATTTGAAACGGTGGCTGGGGATCGAGGGCTGTTGGTTGAGTTAATTTTGGTTTTCTTGCGCGACCAATCGCACATGATTGCCGAAATAGATCGGGCAATTTTGGACCGGGATTGGCGATTATTGCGTCGCTCGGCCCATTCGATGCGAGGGGCACTTAGTCATTTGGGCGCGACGGCCGCCGTTGAATGGGCCGGCCAATTAGAAAACCTTGCGCAATCCGAAGCGGACCAGGATATACCTGCTGCTTGGGCGCGATTGCAAACCGAACTGGTAGAATTGACAACCGAAATGCAGAGGTTTACAACAAACTGATGCGGGTGGGGGTCACTCCCACTGTGCGGGCCCAGGCGATTCGCAACTTGACGATTTGAGACTTTGCGATTCGCGTAATCCAGATTAAGGAGTCGAGTATGCCTACGATTCTGGTTGTCGATGACACGGCTGTCGATCGTCGATTGGCAGGCGGGCTTTTGGAAAAAGCACCGGAGATGAACGTCTGTTACGCAGAGAATGGCCAAGACGCTTTGTTAAAAATTGGCGATTTTTTGCCCGACCTGGGGGTCACAGATTTGCAAATGCCCGATCTGGATGGTTTGCAATTGGTGAATTCAATATCCGAGCGATACCCCGATGTTCCTGTGGTATTGATGACGGCACATGGCAGTGAGAACATCGCAGCGCAGGCGTTGGCCAGCGGTGCCGCCAGCTACGTCCCCAAGGCCGATCTGGCCGATAGCCTGGTGGAAACGGTTCGCCACATCCTGCACATGACTGAAACGGATGCGAGATATCGTCGATTGATCAGTTGCGCGACGCGGACTGAATTTGAGTTTCGATTGGAAAACGATCCTGAGTTGATTCCGCCATTGGTGGATTTGGTCCATCAGGTGCTGGATAGCCAACAGATTTTCGATGTGGGGACACGGCTGCGCGTAGGTGTGGCGTTGGAACAAGCCCTGTCGAATGCCATGATCCGCGGCAACCTGGAAATCAACCGCGAGCAGATACCTTACGCATCGCGCGAATTAATTGTTGAACGAGCCCGGCAAGGTGAGTTCCAAAATCGCCGCGTCGAATTGAGTGTCTTGGTGACACCGGAAAAGGCACACTTCGTGGTTCGCGACCAAGGGCCCGGCTTTGATTTGTCGCTGGTCCCTGCTCCTCACGACCCAGAGTCGTTTCGCGATGGGATTGGTCGTGGACTGGTACTGATTCGCACGTTTATGGATGTGGCCGATTTTTCCGACCACGGCCGGACGTTGACGATGACCAAGTATCGGAGTGAATCGCCGAATAAGCCTCGCTGACTTCAACAACCGGATTCATCCGTGTCGGGCAAGGGAACGTATTCACCGCGGGTCACTGACCGTTGTTGGGCTTCGCACATCACGATGGCGTCACGTGCCAGTTCGCCCGACAACAACGATGACGGCGTTCCCCGCATCACGGCGTCCCGCACCTCCGCGATTTCCGCTTCGAATGCTGCCAAGGGGCCCGTTTCGGAAGATTCGAGGCGGATGACTTGCCCCGTCTGATCGAAGAGTTTGAATGGCATCGACTCGTCGCCGGTAGTGATGGCCGCATATTCGAACTGCATCGTGCCGCGATTCAACAACAGTTCGAAACCATGTGTAAACGGACGCCCCGGTTGATCGATCACGCCCATCGTAGCCGACACGGCGGACTGTGCGAAATCAAACAAGGTTGTGGCAAAAGCGGCCGTTTCACCTTCGCACCAACCTCGACTGAACACGCCGCGCGGCATACCAAACAACAACCGAATGAAATGCGCGTCGTGGACGTGCAGGTCGATCAGGGGGCCGCCGACGGTCTGTGGGTTGAAAAAATCCGGCAACCAATCTGGGCGCGCAATCACGCGACGGAAATGTCCACCGCGCGGTGCGCCATATTGTCCTTGGCACACCGTTTTCCAAGCAAATTGATACTCTGCAAAAAAGGGGAGTACATGTCCCACCAGAAGTTGGCGGTCGCAGCGTTTAACGTGGGCGACCAATTCGTCGCACTGGACCGCCGTCAGGGCCAACGGCTTTTCGCAAAAAACATGTTTCCCCCCAGAAGCTGCCGCCTTGACCGCCTCGGAGTGTTGGTTGGGTGGCAAGCAAATGTCAATCAGATCCAGCGACGGATCCGAAACCAGCTCGCGCCAATCGGAGTAAACGCGGATTTGTGATAGGTCCACGTGTTCGCCTGGCGGGCCGAAGTTACCGTGAATCCCGGTCCAATCGCCAGCCTGTTTGCGCGGATCGCGCGTCGCCACGGCGGCGACCTCAATCCCCGGCGTGCGCTGATACGCCAGCCAATGGATCCAACCCATGAAACCGATGCCGGCCAATCCTACACGAATCATCGTCCTACCTCCCCTCGTCGGCAGCCCACAGAATACAATACAAACAACCATTCCGACACTGGCGATATGGAGTTGTTGCGACTCATCAAGGC
>DAOLCX010000488.1:0-3239 GCA_035327685.1 Pirellulaceae bacterium
CGGCCAGCCGGCAGTGCAACCGATGATGACGCTCACGCTCTCGTGTGACCATCGCGGCGTCGATGGCGCACGAGCCGCCCAGTTCATGGGGACGCTGGTGGCGTATGTCGAGGAGCCGCTTTCACTTTTTGATTGAGCCGTGATCGATTAAACTATGAGGCTGGAGGCGTTTGATCATGGCAAAAGCGAAGCAATTGGTTGCCGAAACACGAAAATATCTGGTAACAACTGTTGCTCAGGCAAAAGAGATTACGACAGCCTGGCTGCGTGACGTCCAACTCGACAAGGTTATTGTACTTGGGCTGCCTGAAATTGATGACCGCTACCATATTTGGCGGGTGCCACTCTGTCGCACAGATGATCGAACCAAGATTGGTGAGGTTGTTATCGATGCCTATAGTACAGCGGTGATCGACGAAAAAACAACCCGCGTCGATCTGCTGGAAGCCAGGTTGTTGCGCAAGAATGAAAGTGCGCTAAAGCCAAAAAATCGTCCAAAGGCGATTTACAAGCTTTCTCAACTGCGCAATACAATTGGTCAAGGTGACTGTGTTGATCTAATCGACGACATGCCGGCAGAGTCAGTCGATCTGGTCTTTACTTCACCACCTTACTTCAACGCTCGACCCGAATACAGCGAATATGAGGAATACGAACAGTATTTGTTCAAAATGCGACAGGTCATCAAACGTTGCCATCGGGTATTGAATGAAGGGCGTTTTTTTGTCATCAATACGGCACCCGTGCTGTTGCGACGCGCCAGCCGCAACCAATCATCGAAACGAATTGCAGTTCCTTTTGATTTGCACCGGATTTTTGTCGAAGAAGGGTATGATTTTATCGACGACATCATCTGGGTGAAGCCGGAAGGTGCAGGTTGGGCCACAGGGAGAGGCAGGCGCTTTGCGGCAGATCGAAATCCACTCCAATACAAGGCGGTTCCTGTCACAGAATATGTGCTCGTCTATCGCAAGCGAACCGATCTCTTGATCGACTGGCACATCCGCAGTCATCCAGATCGAGATGCCGTTGCAGCCTCAAAAATTGGTGATGATTACGAACGCACCAATGTGTGGAGGATACAACCAAACACAAATTCTAAACATCCAGCAGCCTTTCCCCGTGAACTTGCTGATAAAGTCATCTCCTATTACTCATTTAGGGGTGATGTGGTGATGGATCCGTTTGCTGGCTCAGGAACGGTTGGGGAGTCAGCGTCAAAGTTAGGGCGAAGGTTCGTGCTCTTTGAAAACAATCCGGATTATATCGAATTGATGCGACGAGCGGTTCCAGATTGGTTAGGCAAAGCTGCCAATGACATTCTCTGGATCAATTGTGAGCCTGCCTTACCGGTACTGCGCCTTTTTGATGGGGTTGAGGGGTATGATGGCTAATCCATCTGAAAATCAAGAACTTACCCTTGATCAACTATTTCCTGCCGGTGGTAAGACCTTGTTGACGGGAACCGGCAAACAGTTCATCGAGCGAATTGGCCTTGAGGCAGTACGAGACGTTGTCCTGGCTGTGATGCTGGGCGAAAATGTTCGTACCCATACGGAGCCGCTGACACGCCGGCGGATAACGCAGATTAGCGGTGCTTTAGTGGCCATGTTCGCAAACGGTTGGTTACAGTCTGAAAATTTTACCGAAGAATTATCCAATCTTGCGCTTCAACAACTTACAACTCGAAAAAGAAGAGGTGCGGATAAGGCAAGCACCTGGTTGGCAAATTGGGCAATTGGCTTGACTGGCAAATCTGACCAAAATGTTGTTGGCAAAAGATCGAGTCGAATTCAGGATTACATTACAGACTTTGAGCAAGCGATTGAACGGGCTGCGGAACAATGTCGTGCTGATATTGGCGATATTCGAATGACGCTTGGTTACGTTGAGGACTCGCAAGGCCGCAAAATCGAATTGAACTGGAAGGATATAGCCAGGCTAACCACCGCAATCGGCAGCGCGACTTTGACAATTCGTGGTTCAGAAAAATCCATGTACGGTAAGCTATTTGAACGCCTGATCCTCGGCTCCTTTTTGACGATACTCGGTTTTCAACGCGTCGATCCTGCAACCAATACCAGAACAAGAGACGTCTTTTGGCTTTCTGATAGCTCTGATCTTCGTGAAAGCGATGCCACTTTATTGTTAAGACCAGGGAAATTGGCTCGATTTGATATGGGCTTTATTGGACCTGGTAATTCGGAGATCTCAAAGGACAAATTGTCTCGCTTTGCAAGCAAGATAGAAATGGCTGGTTCCAGCCATAGTTCTGTTACTTTTGTTGTGGTTGATCGGTTGCCATCCACCCTTACCACCCAACAAGCCGCAGAGCAAATTGGCGCTGAAATCATCCAAATGAGTATGCAATATTGGCCACGCGAACTGGCACAGAAACTCGGTGCTCGACTTGGTTTCCAGCATGAACTTCAAAAGATGCCAGACGGCCAAATACATGGTTACCTCCAGACGAAATTGTCGGACATTCCTATACAAGATTTTCTTACTGGTGTTTCGATAGCACAATTACAAGAAGAACCTGGTAATTACACTACTGGACAAAGTTCAGGTTGAAACAAGGACCGGTGTATGTACGTCAAATATCGCATTCTGCAGGAAATTACGCCGGAAGGCGACTGGGACGACATCGGAGCGATTACGCACTGGGAGTCCGAACCACCTCATCTCCAACTGAGTGGTATTGTTGCGCACACAGTCAGTCGGCCCATCTGGCGGGCCATCCAAGAGCGAGTGGAAGAACAACACTTGACACTGGATACCTATCATCGGGCGCTCGGGGAGTATGAACGGTATTACCGGATTCTACCTGAGATCTACGAGCTTGAGGCCGAGACCGCTGCGGAGATTCGCCGGCAAATCCGCGAGAAATACGTTTTCAAATACGAAGTGCCTGCGGCCCAACCAGTGGCTGTTTAGCAAAGGATACCATCATGGCAACCAGCGAACGTCTACGCCAGGCCACCACCCATACCGCCGCCACCAATGGCGCCGCCAACGCCGAACTGGGCGAATATGGCTTTCTCATCGACGGCCAGCATCACCACTCACAAGATGCCATCGAGGTGCGCAGTCCATATGATGACGCACTCGTCGCCGTCGTTCACCGCGCCGGCCCTGCCGATATTGATAATGCGATTGCCACTGCCGCCCGCGCCTTTGAAACCACGCGCAAGCTGCCCAGTTGGCAGCGTAGCGAGGTGCTGGAAAAGATCAGCGCC
>DAOLCX010000489.1:0-3239 GCA_035327685.1 Pirellulaceae bacterium
ATCGACGATCGCTTCGGCGGTTTTTTCGGGGTGATTCAAGTATCCGGCCATCACATTTGGGCCTTTGATCCACAGCATCCCGGGTTGGTTCTGGCCAAGTTCCACGCCCGTGTCCAGGTCGGTAATTTTGGCCGCGACGTTGGGGATCGGGCGACCGACGGTTCCTTCTTTGCAATCCACTTGAAAATTCTTGATCTGTCGCGTGGGTGGAATGTTGACGGAAACCAAGGGGGACAATTCCGTGGTGCCGTAGCCTTCGATCGGTCGGACACCAAACTTCTGTTCGAACTCGTCGGCCAACTCGATGGGCATTTTTTCGGCGCCCACCACGACGACATTCAGCGATTTGAACTCTTCGGGCGTGCAGCGTTTGGCATAGTTGCGCAAAAACGTGGGGGTGGCCAGGAACACCGTCCCGCGATACTCCTGAACCAGTTTTCCAATTTGCTTGGCATCGAGCGGGCTAAAATGATAAGCGCCGCGGATATTCAGTCCCATCACCCCCCACATGGCCACCGTGTAACCAAACGAATGGAAAATCGGCAGCACGCCGATAATGACGTCCTCAGGTTTCAAGCAAATCACCTGGTCGATGGCCGCGACATTCGACGCGATGTTGCGTTGAGTCAACATGACGCCTTTGGGCAAACCGGTCGAGCCTGAAGTGAAGATAACGGTCAACATGTCGTCGGGGCTCAGGCGATGCAGGTCCAACGCGCGTTCCAGCCAGCGGCTGGGGACCAGATAGGCAGCCAATGCGCTGGTCAGTTTGTCTCCGAGAGTCACTTTGGGGCGCAAGTCGTCCAGAAAGACGACTTCGGCTTCGAACTGAAAATCGAATTTTTCCAAGACCTTTCTCGTTGTCAACACATGGCGGATACCTGCTTCACGCAAACAATGGTTCATGATCTCGTTGGAGACCGAGTAGTTTAGATTGACGGCCACGCGGCGGTCGATTGCCAAGGCCATGTTGACCGTGACGCCTCCCGTGCTGGGGGGAATCAACACGCCCACGTTGATTTCGTCCGGCGCCAACACATGCCGGCGCAGCAGGCGCCTCAAAATCATGGCGCGCATCAACAACGATCCGCCTGTCGCGTTCTGTTTCGTCGAATCGCTGATCTTTTGCCGAAATCGCCGCTTCTTGCACTGCCGAATGAATAGCTGTGCCGGCGCTGTAAATGCGGATTGTCGATCGTTCACAGCCTCAGCTCCTAATTCCATGAGACGTTGTCGCAACTCGAATAAATTGGTGGTCGGTGGGAGCGGGTCGCCAATGGTCACGGTAATCGGTCGCCGCAACGTCTTTGGCAATTTGGTGACCGACCGGCCTCCCGAATAACTAAAAATGCTCCCCCATAACTCATCGATATATACGGGGATAACCGGCACGTCGGTTTTCTCGACGATCTTCAACGCGCCGGGGCGCAATCCTTGAATCTGGCCGGTTCGCGAAATTCCACCTTCAGCAAAGATACATACCAATTCTCCTTGCTCCAGCGTCCGCCGCGCCTCCAACAAGCCGCGGGCGATCGACTTCGGCCCACCGCTAATTAATATGATTCCGGCAAAGTCGGCAAACCACTGCAGAGCGCGGTTTGTGAAGTTGCCCGCCCAAGCGATCGCCCGCACATGGCGCCGCCCCATCAACAACATCACCGCGCCGTCCATCCAGCTCGCATGATTGACGACTAACAATGCCCCTCCCGTCTCCGGCAGTTTATCCAAACCCTGAATTTTCAGCCGGTAAACCAAGCGGAACATCCAATATACGGCAATTCGCACCATGTCGCGCGACAGGCGCCAGACGGCGAACAGCAACACGGGAATGGTCAATAAACCCATGACCATGAACACCGCGCGGCTGCTCAATAGCGGTTGCTTGGCAGCAGCGCGAGTCACGACCTTCAACATCCGCCGTTGGTCTGGCTCGGCGTACTCGCTTTCCAGTTCTTGAGCCAGATCGATCTTCGGCTGGGCATGGGGCCCTGCCTCTTCTTCTTGGCGATAGCGATACTGCGCGTAAACGAACAACAGCCGGGCTTCTGCGGCAGTTCGCTGAGGGCCACTCAAGTCTCGCACAAACTCAATCCGCTCGGGAAGTCGCTCCGGTTCGTTAGCTTCCAGCAATTCGCTATAGCGGAGTTGCAACTTATCCAAAAACTGCGCTTCATCAGGGGGCAAGGAACTCCCTCGATAACTTCCCGGCAAGCGATCGAGCGAGCCGTAAGCCACGGGCCGCCGGAGTACTTCGGAATAGAGGAGCGAAGCCAACATCACCACGCCAAATAACATGAAATTGGTCGCCGCCAAAATCGAACCGCGCGATTCACGCGGGCTGCGGTCTTGTAGATACGATGACAGCGGAACATCAAAAAATCCGGCAGAAATCCCCAACAGCGCGAACACCACGCACGTAAAGGCCAGCGGTGCCCAGGCCGCTTGGGCGCTGACCAAAAAATAGGACGGTGCAAAAAACAGGGCCATCGCGAAGGTAATCATCCCCAGCGCAGCCCAAGGGACCAGGCCCAGTTCAATTTTGCCTCTTGAAGCCAAACCGGCCAAAACACTCCCAGCACCAATGCCCAACACAACACTAACCAGCAGCGGTATTTTTTCCTGTTCCCAAGCAGCGCCACTTTCATCGGAAAAGGCATCGATATTGATCTGCGCCAGGGCAGCGAAGGCCCAGAAAAATGAAACGCCCAACGCCACGCGAAAGAGAGCCCCCGTACGATATAACGATACCAGGTCTTTGACGGTGGCCCCCACAATGTTGACCGGAAATCGCAACTGGGGATTGGCAGCGGCCAGCGGGCGGATCAAAAAACTGAGCACCGTCCCCAGTATCGCAATGCCGACCAGCACGGCCGTCGTTAATCCGATTTGCTCCTGACCTCGATAGCCCGTCGCATCCGCCAGCCAATTGCCGACTGCCATGCCGATGACCACTGCCGACAATGTCGCCAGGTTAAACAGCCCGTTCCCGTTGGATATCTGGCTCTCGTCCAACAACTCCGGAATCTTGCCGATTTTGGAGGGTGCAAACAGGGCGCTTTGGGCTCCCATAAAAAACACCACGATCAGCAGCAAGTAGAAACTCTGCAGCAATAAGGCCCCAATGGCCAAAGACATAATGACGATTTCGGCAATCTTGCAGCAGACGATGACATGGCGTTTACTGAACCGGTCTGCCAGCCAGCCAGCCGGTATCGCAAACACCAGGTAGGGGAGAACAA
>DAOLCX010000490.1:0-3235 GCA_035327685.1 Pirellulaceae bacterium
CACCGCCGGGAAGCTCAACAGCGCCAGAAACAGCACCGTCGCCAACGCCGTCGCCCCTGCCAATCGGGCCACATTGCGATGGATGATTTCGTGGTTGGCGGACGCATAGCGACCCATCAGGTTCATGGCCATCCAATACTCTTGTCCGGCTTCTGTATTCATGTCCAACCAGGTCAGAAAACGTAACTGTGCATCGTCGCGAATCGACGCCGGCGATTGCTTTCTCGCGATATCGGTATAACGCTGACAAACGGCCGCCCCGACGCCTCGACTGCCACTGTGACTCAGCAAACCGATGTACCGCCCGGCTGCAATGCCCAGCGAATCATCCGGCAAAGTCACCAGCCCCCACTCCACAAAATGGTTGCCGCTGCCACTCGTCCCCAATTGATTCCAGGCTCGATTGTGCATCTCCCGCGTGACCGCTGTGATCGTCCAGTCTTCATCCATCACCGCGTGAGACTGACGATTCCGATGAGTTCCACCCGTGCCGAAAACCGTTCCATTTTTTAAGGCCCGATCCAATTCACGGCATTCCGAGGGTTGGTTGAGCTCCAGCAGTCGCGGGGGCAAATCGGTAATCGTCAACTTGACTCGACAAGCAATATCGACGCCCACACCGTATGGAATCACGGCGTTCTCACAAGCCAGCACGCCGCCAATCGGCAGCCCATAACCCACATGGGCATCCGGCATTAACGCGGCGCCGCGCGACACGGGCAACCGGCAGGCATTCGCCATCTGCTGCAATGCCGCTTGGTCGAGATCGTCTCCCCATTTCAGGTAACCAATCGGTTCTGTTGGCAAACGACTCGCCTCGGCAATCACCGTTTCGGCCAGCTCCGACCATACGGCATCCCCCAAGAATACTTGTGGAGACTGCAACAGCATACCGATGGTCTTTTTTGGCTTTTCAGACAAGCCGGCGTTCGCCGCGCGTTGAATACAACGGATCGCGACCGCGACACAATCCACCGGCAAACCAAGCTGCAACAACTTCTTTTTGTTCATCACATCCCTCTCATATATCAAACCATTCAGACAGCCCCAACCCAACCCGGCTCACCCCCCTCCCCCAAAACGCAATAAGGACAGGCATTTTCCTGTGCTCGCCACCGGATAAGGACAGGCATAATCGCGCCAAAGGCGTCTGGACAATTTGTCAGTCGATGGGTTCAAGCCCGAACGTTCCGTGCCGCCCAAGCCCCTTGTCTGGTGGCTTTTCCTCGAAAAAACGACAGTTTAGATAATGCCTGTCCTTTTTTTCCTGTCCTTTTTTTGGGGGAGCTAGTGGAAGAGGTCGTCGGATTGGGTTTGGGTCAGGCGGATGATCAGAATGCGGCGGCCCTGAGGTGGGCCCAGTTCGGCTTGTTCAAATGGGTCTCCGAAAAACAGCGCTCCCATGTCTGTTGTATTGGGCGTACAGCTAACGACGATTGCCTGCCCCAGTCGGAGGGGTATATCCACATCCAATTGGTGAAGTCGGTTTTCTTGATGTGATACATCGACTTCGAATGCGCGTTGCCAGGCTTGAGTGACATACGTCGTGGGCCCAAACTTCAGCCGAGGGGCCAAACGAATCTGTGCGTTGCCACTCGATAGATTTGACGCGGTGACTAACATCAAACAGGCCACATTTTCACCGAATCCGTAGGTTAGACCCTCCGAGTCAACCATTGACCAACTGGCCGCCCCACGCACCGGGGCTACCGAGACTTCACGCGGTTGGTCAGCGCGGAAGGTTTTTGCCTCCAGACGAAAAAAACCCGACAACGGTTGACGTTCGCTTTCGGCTTCCCCCTCTTCCATCTCATCCACAGCGGGATTCTTGGCGGACGCTGGTGAAATCTTTTTGCGGAGTTCGGCGATGCCACTTGGCGTCACCACCGCCAAGCGCAAGCCGTTCCTGTCCCATCTCTTTCTGAGTTCCAGTGGTACCGATTGCTGGTCCAGTCGAGTCCACCAGGTTTCGAACCAGTCGCTATCAACTGGTTCAATTTGAGCTACACCGACTTCCAATACCAAACTATCTGGTGTCAATCTCGCTGGCGCAAACCGGAGATTTGTCGATCGCGATACTCCGCGTTGATTTGAAGAATACCAAGGCTTGCAGCCACTCAAAAACAGACCTTGAAACACCGCGGCGACCATCAAGGTGCACCACAAGAAGCAGCGGTCATTGATTGAGTGGGAAAAGGGTCCCATCGCCTTTACGGACTAAAACATGCTATTTGCAGAAACGGCCAACCGGCCCGTTGATAGCAGCCTTCCCGCCTGGCGTCAATCCAAAAGTTACTGGCTCTAACGAGTCAAACGGCTGATAAACTCGACAAACTCAGCGTCCAGTTTATCGAGATCGTCCCCCAAGAACGTCTGGAACTCCTGGACTCGCTCCTCGGCAGTGTCCGCCATCAGTGGTTGTTTTGCGGACAGGTACTTGAGGTATTCGATGAACGCCGGTCCCTTTCGGTTTAACAAGAAATAACAAAAACCCCAAGCTTCAGCATAACGGTCCAGCATCTGTTCGCCTTCCCTGAACACGCTGTCATCTGACAACATGATGCGCAACGAATTGGGCTGCCGAGAGTGAAGGTACTGCCTGAGTCGCATCAGTCGCACATGATTCACTTTCCCTGCCGAACGCCAGCCAGCCGCATTATTCAAATCGGGTGTTTCAAAATACATCGCTAGCCCTTCGTTCAACCACAGCGGCGTATCGGCCAATCTGGTTTGCATCCCCGTGTTGAAGATCAACTGATGGGTAGCCTCATGGACGATCGTTGTCACCATGGCGATCGCGTTGGGGTTTCCCAGGATTTGATTGATTTGCCGATCGTTGTCGAGGGCCATGCCGGGGGTGCGGAACAAGGCGGTCAGGTCATACATAATGACTCGATTGGTCAACAGGTTGTAATACGCCACCATATTCCCCGGATCGTGGCCCAACTCGCGCCGAACATGTTCCGCGTACTCGGCTTGTGTCCGGTAAATCACGGTCACCAAGGGCTTATTGACGCTGACCACCGGAAACCCGCGTTTGTCTCGCCAGTGGTTGACGAATTCACGGTAGAGCCGTTTGTACACGCCCTCCACCCACCGCGCGTAAGCCGGTTCTGTGTTGTAAACAATGACAAACTGATCTGCGACGCGAATCCGAAACCCATTGCCAAACTGCTTGGAGAGCTCGCGTTCCATTTCCCGAGGCCGCAAACCCGCCACCGCATCGTCATGATTG
>DAOLCX010000491.1:0-3228 GCA_035327685.1 Pirellulaceae bacterium
GACCGCCACTAAACCCTGAGACCACGCGCTCCACTCCGCGTATTTGCAAAAAGACAGCTTCGGTACACCAAAAACAGCCGGCTCCAAACGTGATGGTCTCCATTTCGTCCTCCGCATTTGCGGCCACCTGTTCATCCTGCAAAGGGCTGCGCGTAGCCTTGGCTGGCCAATTTGCCATTCCCCCCCACGCGGCGATGCCGACGATTAAACCCAGTAGTCCCGACCAACGACCTGCAAATTGGCAACATTTCATATCGCTACTCCTCTGTTGGATTGTACGCAGGTCGGCTCTCTCCGGTTTCATCAGTCCTTTGATGCCTGGTTTTTGCAACCGTTACGCCCGGTTCGTCGTTTTCCTGCAAGCTGCAATTTCAGCCGCAATCCCGGTTTATGGCGACGCAGAACATCGGAGCCGGCAGGAACGGCCTGCGGCTGAACGGGCTGTGCCCGTTGTTCGTTGCCGAAAGTCATCAGTGAATCGTGAATCCGTTGCCGTATTCGTGACGGACCATCCGAGCGATGTCTTCGGTCATGTCTTGGGCAATCATATTCTCCGCATCCCACAGGACTTTTTGGCCTGACCAAACGGCCAAATTGCCAAGCAAGATGGTCTCCGTCAACGGACCGGCATAGTCCGGGAAGTTCGACACGGGAGTGCCGTCCCCCTTAATCGCGTTAGCGAATTCGGTGAAGTGTCCGGGTGAGCGGGTGAACTCAACGGACAATCGACGTTGCAGCGAACGCTGGGATTCAAATTCACCTCCGGCCACCAATCCAGTATGATTGGCCTCTTCGCCGTAATCGCCAGGTGAGTAGAATTTGCCCTGGTCACCCACGATCAACGCACCGCTGGTAAAAGTTCGGTCGTCCTTCTTCGGCAAATCGTGGAGCAATTCGTCTGGCGGCATTTGGCCACCGTCATACCAAAACATTTTCAAAGCCGGTCGGCCTTGGTATTCCGGAAATTCGAACTCAATCACCGAAGATTTGGGATACATCACCCCGTCATGTGGGTCGTTGACTGACACCACAGATGTTGGGTTCTTGAGATCCAATGCCATGTACGCCATGTTCAATGTATGGCAAGCCATATCGCCCAAGGCACCCGTGCCGAATTCCCAAAATCCTCGCCATTTGAAAGGATGAATTTCTGGACTGAACGGTCGCGGCTTGGCTGGGCCGAGCCAGAGGTCCCAACGGACCGTGTCTGGTGGCGGTATCACTTCCTTGACTTTCAATCCATAACTCTGTGGCCAAACGGGTCGGTTGGTCCAGACGTGCACTTCGCTGACAGTTCCAACGATACCGCTGCGGATCAACGCCGCCGACAAACGCAGGCTGCTCATTGCCGTTCCTTGGTTTCCCATTTGGGTGACCAACTTGTTCTCGCGGGCAATGGTCCCCAGCAACCGAGCTTCTTCGATCGAATGTGTCAACGGTTTCTGACAAAAACAATGCTTGCCCATGCGCATCGCCATGACGGCGGCCACGGCATGGGTATGATCGGGCGTGCTGATGGTTACCGCATCAATCGAATCGTTCATCGATTCCAACATCTCACGGTAGTCGTAAAAACGTTGCGCTCCAGGAAACTTGTTTTCGGCCTTATTCAGTTCTGTACTGTCAATGTCGCACACAGCCACTACTCGACCATGGGAGTTGGCATCATCGGAATCGCTCGATCCTTTTCCTCCGATGCCAATGCACGCAAATCGGATTTCTTCCAGCGCGGAAGAACTCGCTCGCACCGGCACGCCTCCGGCGACCCAAAAGCCCGCGCCCACGGCAGCGCCTGTCTTCATGAAATCTCGTCGATTTTGTTTGCGGCTCATAGCAACGCTCCCTAATTCACTCTGTACTGCGATTCCACCTGGCACACCTCACCACCTGGCGGCACACGGGCCTCCCTATAGTTTATACGGTTGCGCACCTGCTTCGCAAGTCAGGGATTAATGGTTCGCGACGTCCGCAAAGTATTATTCAACGACCATCCGGTGGCGCCAACTTCATAAACGGTTGGCAAAGCTCGAATGATGCCCTACATTCAAACGAAATGCCTGCCGCATTCGGCGACAGGTATTGGACATCGTGCTAGTCATGACGCGCAACAACACTGAAAAGACAGAGATTATGGCACAGGAAAACATCTGGATTGGCTTTGATTTGGGAGGAACCAAAATGTTGGCGGTCGTGTTCGATGACCAATTCCAGGTCATGGGGACCAGCCGCAAGAAGACTAAAGGCCATGAGGGCGCCAAATCCGGCATGGCGCGAGTCAATGCGACGATTGCAGCCGCGATGGTGGAAGCCAATGTCAAACCGGATCAAATCAGCGGCCTCGGCATCGGTTGCCCGGGTCCACTGGACTTGAAACAAGGCGTGATTCGCGAAGCACCTAATTTAGGATGGGTCAATGTGCCCATCGCCAACTCGATTTCCGGCGAGTTTGGCTTTCCAGTCCGCGTCGGCAACGATGTCGATTTTGGTGTATTTGGCGAGTATCACTTTGGCGCAGCGCGCGGCGCGCGATGCGCGGTGGGCATTTTCCCTGGCACCGGCATCGGCGGCGGCTGTGTTTACGAAGGGAAGCTAATCCAAGGCGCCAATTCGACCTGTATGGAAATCGGACATATCCCTCTCCCTTCTTCCACCGCACTTCATGGCGATGGTCGTTGGACGTCACTGGAAGCATGTGCTTCGCGTTTGGCGATTTCGGGCGAAGCCGCGCAGGCAGCTTTTCGAGGACAGGCCGAACATTTGCTGGAGATCGCGGGAACCGATATTTCGAAAATTCGCAGCGCTCAATTGGCCGACTCGATACGCGCAGGCGACGAGGCCATTCGCGATATCGTCGAACGGGCCGCTCGGGTGATGTCCCTGGGTGTGGTGACACTTGTGCATTTGCTCGCCCCGGACATTGTGATTTTGGGCGGCGGACTAGTTGAAGCCATGCCCGACCTGTATCTGGAATCGGTCACCAAAACCGCCAATAAGCAAGTATTGCCGTCATTTCGCAATTCATTCCGCATCGCTCCCGCCGAATTGGGCGACCAGGCCACGGCCATGGGAGCCGCGGCGGCGGCAAAACAGACATTTTCCTAACGCGGGGCTGGTTTTCTAATAACCGTTCACAAAATGTGGGGTGGGTGGAGCAAGTCGTTCGAAAAAACATGTCAGCTTGGACGGTTCGATCCGGGACACTCACAGCGTTTGGATCTACAACAAGAC
>DAOLCX010000492.1:0-3224 GCA_035327685.1 Pirellulaceae bacterium
ATAACGGCAGAATTGCAAGTTGACCCCTACGCTCCCCGCCCCATAGCTCATCAGCAACACGGGCCGACGAGGATCATGGCGGAATTCGGCCAAGATCGCGTCGCGCTGATGGCTGGGGATGCGACCGTGAAATGCCAGAGGTCGGTGTTCCGGCATCCGCCGGGCGATATCCTCCAGCGTCCCCACCCACTGACTGAAGATGATCGCTTTGTGACCACTGGCCACCACTTCTTCCAAATCCGACAGCAGACTCTCCATCTTGCTGCTGGCCCCCGTGGCCGGATCGAAATTGCAAATCTGCTTCAGCCGCATCACCAATTCGAAGACGTGTTTAATCGTGACCTCCGCCCCCATTTCGTTCAAACGGAGGACTCCCTCATCTTCAGCCGCGCGGTAGGATTCTTCCTGCTCCGCGGTCAAATCGAGTTGCTCATCCCGGATCAACTTCGGAGGCAAATCGGTCATCACCACGTCTTTCGTGCGCCGCAAGGTGTGATCGCGAACGGCAGTCCGAATATGTTTCAGTGGCAGATCGGCGTGAATCAAGCCGGGCGCGACAAACTGAAAGATACCGACCAGGTCTTCCAGACTGTTTTCGATCGGCGTCCCGGTCAACGCCCAACTGCGAACTCGCGGAATCCTCCGCACGATCCGGCTGGTCGCGCTCCCTTGATTCTTGATCCGCTGTGCCTCGTCGAGAATCACCAGGTCGTACTCGGCGTCTGCATCCGTGACCCACGACTCGTCTCGCGTCAGCAATTCGTAATTGGCAATCTTGACGGCAGTCGGTTGCTGTTGCCACATGAATTGGCGCTGAGCCTGGTTGCCGCCAATCGCTGCGACGGGGATTTCGGGGGCCCATTGTTTGAACTCGCGCAGCCAGTTCGAAACCAGCGGCTTGGGGCAAATCAGAAGTACCCGCTGCGCCTGCCCGGCGCGCAACAACATCCGCACGGCCGTGATGGCCTGCATGGTCTTTCCCAACCCCATTTCATCCGCCAGGATCGCTGCCCGACGCGTGAACAAAAACGCCACGCCGACAAACTGATAAGGGAACGGCACAAACGGGAACTCCAACGTGCTCCCTTGCAGCAGGTATTCCAATGGCGGCTGCAACAAGTACAACAACCGATCGCTCAGTTTGACGATGTCTTTCGGGGGACTCAACCGAGTTCGCGAAACGGGTTTAGGCGTGGAGCGGATGACAGGCTGGGTCGGTGTTCGCGGCTTGGGCAGGATGTCTGGCGAATGCTCGAACGAAAAGCTGCTGACTTTAGGCAACCGCCACCGCAACGCCGCGGATACTACCGGGAGACGAGGAGCCGTTTCGGCCGACCTGGCCGGCAGCCACGAGTTGCCGAGTTGGACCGAGTGATCTAACGGGATTTTGAAAACGGCAAGAGGTCCGCTCTCCATCGAGACCTCAACTACCGCGCTTGTTCCAAGGCCAAATCCAAAGCCTGGCGAATCCGCTCAAAGGGTTCATCCAGTGGCAACCGTTGGCCGAACGCCGCACAATAGGCTGACGCATCATCCAGCAGCGTCTCATGACCAGTCACAATCGCGTTCCGTTGGTCCCAAGTAAACAGCCGTTGGTTCCGGAGCGCAATGGGAAGCGGTTGTATCTCAGCGCCAGGCTGCTCTGGCAACCAAACCCAAGGCCAAGGGCTAGACTCGGCCAGTTCTAACAGCCTGGCTTGTTGGACCAGTATCGCGCGGGGCCGATGCTTAAGCTGTTGAATCAGCGCGGTCCCAACTTGTTCGCAAAACACAAAGCTGTCGAGCGTTGTACCATACAGAATCCGTTGAGTCGGCGTGGGAAGAAACGGGGCAGTGCAATGAAATTCCAGCGGTCGGCCCATCCCGTTGACCACCAGCAAACCGCCAATGAATCCGCCCTCGTTGCCGTCCTGAACGTGCAAAAAGGCCAAACGGTCGGACGTGGGCGCAGGGACCACCGGAGTGGCAGTGGTCGATTCGCTGCTAATTAAAGTCGCCGTAATTGCAAGTCCCCCGCGCTGGAAAATTCCGTTTTCGTTGTTGTCTGCTCTGAGTTTGGAATCGGACCCCGTTTGAAAGCAACTTTAAGAGCCGCCCCAAAATCCGACTTGGGTAACACAAGTCGCGCGAATGTTGGCGGTTTTCCAATCCTTTCGCATGGAAATGAACCGCGATAGCAAAGTTTGAATCATGTTCTCGGCGCCGATTAGTAAAAACGAATCGATTAGGAAAACTTTTGCAAGTCGGTTTGTGATAAGTATTGATGATCATTCCCTTTGTCGGGAAGTCGCCGCGAAGAGTTTCCAAAAACCGGATTTGAATGCTGCGAGTTGCTCGACAGTCGCAAAACTCGTGTTTATACTAGCCAGACAAGGAACGATCAAACACGGACTTGGAGTGAAACCAATATGGCACGTGACCCGCAAGAAATGAGCACCGTTTACCGCATGGATGTCTCGCCCAATACCCCTGCCAACCCACCCGCAAAACCGGCGCGATCGGTGGAAACGGAAACGTCGGCCCTGTTGAAAATGCTGGTTGAAGGCCAACGTCGCCAAAATGAGTTGCTGGAAGAATTGGTGGAGCAAATGGGAGCGGCCCAACGTCAACGAGCTGCCGAGTTGGGACAATGGCGCGAAGCCAATCCAGTCCTGGCGCGGCGTTGTCGAGCGGCAGCGGAAGTCTTGAGCCAGGTCCAGACCGAGTTTCTGGAAAACTTGACCATCGATGTCAAAGACAATTTCGAAAGCCTGCTCGATGGCGAATTCATGCTGAACGAATTCGTCGATCGTTACGGTCCGAGGTTAGCCCATTTGAATGGCGTGCTGCAAGTGTTGTCTCAATTGAGTAGCGCGCCCCATCCCGCCAGCAACGAGGTATAAGCGTTGCGCGGCGAATTAGTCTCGGTCACCACCCGCGACTTCGTACGCCTGCACGGTTTCTACGCCGGACCATCATCGTCCAGTCAGCGCCGCGAGACAGGAGTCGTGTTGGTTCATGGACTGGGGGGGAACTTTTACGGCTCTCCGCTCCTCACCGCGATCACCCAGCACCTCCGAGATTCAGGTTTTGACACGCTGATGGCCAATACCCGCGGCCACGATCTGTTGAACTGGACCGCTTGTGCCGGTCGCAGTCGCGTCTTGGGAAGTTCGACAGAAAATGTCGCCGACGCCTCCGCCGACCTCGCCGCCTGGGCCGCCTACCTGCAACGACAGGGTTGC
>DAOLCX010000493.1:0-3223 GCA_035327685.1 Pirellulaceae bacterium
TGGGGCGGGCCCAGTAGCCTGGGTGACGTTTCTGTATTGGAATTGTCCGAACGCGGGTTGCCCGCCATTGAATTTTCGAAGCGTGAGCCCTGAGCGGGTTCCGAGCTCGGCTGGGACGAACCGAACGAACTTCCTGGACTGAAGCTGGGTGGCCCTAACAGGCTATTCGACTGAGGAGACTCGGAGCGTCCAAATGAACCCGGCCCAGAATTTAACGCATTCGAAACCGGCAGCGAATCAGTCACGGCGTTTCGATCGGAAGTCTGCTCCAAACCACGAGATGCCGGCTGGGTTTCGTTTTGGACATGTCCTACCGGTTGGATGACTTCGCCATCACCAATCAATGGGGTGTGCGAGTCGGCATCGGTTGCTGCGTTCGCGAGAGGTTGTTCCGTTGGCTTGCGCGGAATCGTTTGGAATACGGCGTACGTCCCCAATGCGGCAAACACCAAGATGGCGACCAAGCGCCGAACGAATCCAGATCGGTTGGGCTGTGGTTTTTCTTTAGTCTTTTCGGGAGAGTTTGTGGACATATCACACCGCATCAAAAAACGAGTCACCCGTTTGTCAGTTGGACAATCACGGGGGTGGATAGCAAAACAGGGGTAAATTGGGCAAGGGCAATTCAGACGCTAGCTATAGGCATCCAACCACCGACACGACAACTATCAGGTATCGCAACACCGGCAACAACGTCCATCCGATCAATCCGGTCAAACACGACATCCGCTCCGTTCCAGGAGACTCCCGTCGATGGGGATTGCCATTGAATGAGAACTGCCACCCGACTACCTTACGCCAGTTCAGCAAGGGGCATGTTCATGAGCACCACCAATTTACAGTCGGGATCATTCCGTTCAACGTCGGTGTTGTCCGAGGAGTTGCGGCACAGTCCAACCTATTGGTCTCATATCAGCGCTCCCACCGCTCCTTCCGCCGTTTCGGAACAGGAACGACAATCGTTGCTGAGGCAATACGGCAATTTCACGTTGGCCTTCTCGATCGCGGTTCAACGTCATCTGGAGTATTTTGGTGACGCTTCGGGAGTCATCGCCTTTCGGCGCCGGCGCGGTTTAATATTCGCATTGGGAGACCCGTTGTGCGCTCCTCAGAATCGACACGCCTTATTGGCTCGATTTATCAAGAAATATCGACGGCCATCCTTTGTCCAAATCACACGGTCCACGGCTGAATCTTTGCAAGCTTTGGGGTTCTGGGTCAATGAAATCGGAGTGGACACACGGCTGAATCTGTCAACTTACGATTTCAAGGGAAAGGACAAGGAATGGCTGCGATACGCGGACAACTGGACGGCGCGGCGCGGATTCCGTGTCGAAGAGTTTTCACTGGTTGAGCGGGAAGCCGAAGTTGCGGCTTTGTCGGAGGAATGGCGCGCTTCGCGTCTGATTAAGCGCAAAGAAGTCCGTTTCCTGAATCGCCCGATTGTCATGTTGGACGAGCCGGATGTGAGAAGATTCGGGTGTTTTGCTCCCGATGGGCGACTCGAAGCGTTTGTCTCTTTCGATCCCCTCTTTGACTCGGGCTCGGTCATCGGTTTTACGTCGTGTATCAAGCGGCGGCACCCCGATTCGAATCGCTACGCGGAACATGTGATTATGAAGAAGGCCATCGAACAATTTCAACGCGAAGGCGTAAGTTGGGTTACCTTAGGTCTATCCCCATTGGCGAACATTGAAGACCGGGAATTTCGCGCTAACCGCTGGCTAAGTGGGTGGCTGCGATACTATTACCGAGCGGGCTGGATCAATCGGAAATACTATCACCTGATTGGCCATGCCGACTACAAACGCCGTTTCCAAGGTGACGAAGAAAAGGTGTATTACGCATCACCAGTGCGGTTCAATGGAATTCGACTCCTGACGCTGGCCAGCTTGTGCGGGATTTTCTGAGAGATATCGGCCATGTTTAGCCGATTGTCGGGTTACGCAAATCGGCGGCAATTACCGGGGCTAACGCCCAACGGCTAATTCGGTCAACTCAAATTATTGTTGAAACACAGCATTAGCGAATGGGTGCGGTGACAGTTCCGCGCGTGACGTCGCCGCGCATTTGGTTGGCCCGGTCCAACAAGTAGTAGTCGCCGGTCAGGTCTTTTGGCACGAGAGTAAATTCGAGCACGCGCCGATCATAAATTTCGCGTGGCCAAAAGTTTTCCGTGAAAAAACTCAATGGAAACACGGCGTACCAAGGTGGGCGAATGCGCTCTTTGACCTGCACGGTCTTATAGCCATCTTTTTGCAGTTGGACTTCGCGCGTTCCATAATAAATATAGGGAACCGAAACCGGTGTGTGACCGATCGTGTGATGGTCGATGGTCACCAAGGCCCCTTCCGGTTCGCTGCGAATCAGCAATCGTCGCTGAACGCACCCAGGTTGGGACAAGCTGACCAAGATGAAGGCGGCCAGCAGGCAATGGCCAACGAACTGCCGAAGCGGCTTTCTGGTTCGATGTTGGCGATCGGTCACAACAGGTCCTAGGATGTGAGGTGTCGTTTCATGGGGCGAGACTATAGCGTCGGCCAAAATCCGGTAAAAGGGATATTTTTTGGGGCAAGTGTCGTTTTGCGAAGCTGTGGGTCAAGTTAAGATAGGAAAACTCTCGACGCACTAAGTGGCTTCCTGAGGTGCCATAAGAGTTAAGACTTGTGGCCTGGTGCTCTGTTTCCATTTGATTGTAGGGTCAGCCGAATGGCGTTAGCCACGGTTTCGATGGCAAAAACCGGGGCTAAAGCCCCAACGGCAAAATCACTCGACCCTGACATTCATTGGAGCAAGGCACCAGGCCGCCAGACCAAAGCGCACTCCGTGTGTACAACACACTGGTAGCGAGGGGCGCGTAATCGAATACCGCATGTTGATTGGCGGCTGAATGAGCGATAGCTTTGTCAAATGGGACACCTACCTGACCGTGGCGTCGTTGAGCGACGTTGGGCTTCGGCGGACGACCAATCAAGACAATCTGTGTATTTCCTTAGCCAGCAATCTGGAAACATGGCAGCGGCGAGGTCATTTGTTTGTGGTCGCGGATGGGATGGGGGGCAACGCGGCAGGCGATTTGGCCAGCAAGATCGCCGTGGACACGATCCCGCATCTGTACAACAAATTACTGGATGGTTCTCCAGTCGAAGCCATCCGCCGTTCGTTGTCGGATACGAATGCCGAGATCTACCGGCGTGGCCAGGCCAATGAAGAATTTCAAAGC
>DAOLCX010000494.1:0-3213 GCA_035327685.1 Pirellulaceae bacterium
CGATGCGAACGGGTATCTCGCCCATGAGGACGCGCACCAGCCGTTCTTTGATCGGATCGATCTCCGGTTTGGCCGGTGGTTTTGTTTCTTCCGAGGGCTGCCCTGCGGCGGGCTCTTGAGGCGCAGGTTGTTGTGCGGGCGGATCTTGAGGCGTTTCGCCGCGGCCTTCGCCGGGAATGGGCCCCCGCCCTCCGCGTCCACCGCGCCGCCCGCCTGCAGGAGGCTGTCCCTCGTCGCGGCGCCGCTCGCCTGCTTCTGCGGGGGGCTGGTCGGTCGGTGTCGCCGGCGCTTCTGCCGGTTTGGCCTCTTGCTGTTTTTGTTCGTATTCGCGGTAGGCTGTCCAATCGTCTTGATATTTTTTGGCGTCGGTCAACAGTCGTTTGAATCGATCGAACTGCCGGACGCGACCTCGACCGCTCAAATCTGCACCAACTCCCAGTGCGGCTTGCAGTCCGGCATCCCGCTTCAAGATCCAGGTAGACTCATCTCCCGTGGCGGCTGCCGCCAATGCCACGCCGACGCCGGCGCAAACATCGCCCCCCGCCGGCTGGACGTACACTGCGGTTACGCCGTGGCGGACCACCTCGCGCCAGTCGTCGCCGAAAGGATCGAGTCCATCAAATGCATCGAGTCCGGCGTCTCCTCCTGACTGGGCAGCGGATCCGCTTTCCATCCACAGACGGCTTCGCGCGTCGATCAAACCAGGAGTGATCGTCCACCCCGTACAATCAATCACTCGGGCACCAGCGGGGATTTCAACATCCGCCCCTACCGCAACGATTTTGCCATCCGTAATGACTACCGCGCCATTTTCGATCGTCCCGGCGTCGGACATCGTCATGATGCGAACATGGAGCAAAGCCAGAGTCGGCCCATCCGCCCAGAGTGACCGATGGCCAATAAATAATAGACCTTTGATCGAGAGTAGACTGACGAACAGCCGCCTGGAAAAGAAACGACGTCCGCCATCGGCAACGATTGGCGCCGAAACCTGATTCTCTTCATGCGCACAATGCGCACCGATGAAGCCTGTCATTAGCCAACCCATCGCTTGTTGTCGGTCCATGATGCTAGCGGCACTGGAGCCTCCAGCGCGCAGCCACCCCAGTCACGGACTGGCTCGACCAATCAAAAAGTCGCGCCAGCAGTTTTACCGACGATCAATCACGACGCTCCCAGGCTCCCCACCCGTCCTCCATCTTGCTTGCCTTCATTAGCGATGTCAACTCGACAGGAATGCGCGAATTGCGCTCTGGCTCGGACCCGATTTTCCGTCTGGAACTGTTTCCGGTGCTTTGGTAAGGTCCCCGGCCTGGGTTTGAGGGCCAATCTGAATGAAGGAAGTCTTTTTTATGTTATTCCGTTCGCCAGCACTTTGTGGGAAACTCACGCTACTCCTCGCGCTGACTGCGTTCTGGGCCAATCCACTGAATGCACAGCCGAACAGGCCTTTTAATTTACCGTTTGGGCCCAAGCGAGCGACTCCACAGGAGGAGTCTTTTGAGCTGACTCAGCGATCGGGGCCCTGGATGATCATCTGCACCTCGTTCACTGGTGAATTGGCGGAAGAGCAGGCCTTGGAGTTATGCGAGGAGTTGCGCCAGACACATCAATTGAAGACCTATATCTATCGCCAGCAGTTTGAGCATTCACAGCCCATTCCTGGCATTATGCCGAGTTCCACGCCGCACATTGATGCCGCAGGCCGGGCGCATGTCAAACCCAAGATGATGCGCCCCCAGCGGACACGACAGGATGAAGTGGCGGTGTTGGTCGGCGATTTTCCTTCGCCCGACGATCATCGAGCACAACAGGTGCTGGAAAAAATCAAACATCTTCACCCACGAAGCCTGGTGAACCCCGATGCCGAATCGACATTGGCGCTGGGCGAGTATCGACGTCGGCAAATCGAGGAAAGTAACAACCGTGATCTGGCTTCCAAGGGGCCCATGCGCACGGCCTTTTTGTTGGCTAACCCGCTGTTGCCCGACGAGTATTTTGAAGCGGTCCGAGTTGATCCCTTTATTGTGAACCTCAACCGTCGCGTCGATCACAGCTTGCTGAGATCATCCGGAACCTACACGGTGCGCGTGGCCACCTTTCGCGGCGATGCGACGCTCGATTTAAGCAAAATGGAAGAGATTGAACGCGAGCAACAATGGCGGATGCAGAACAACAAGCCGCTCGACTCCAGCAAGCTAGTTGAAGCGGCCCTCAAAGCAGCACTGCTCACGAAGGAGCTGCGCAAACTGGGCGTCGAGGCCTATGAGTTTCACGACCGCACGGAAAGCATTGTCTGCGTGGGTTCATTCGAATGGTGGATGAGACCGGATGATGCCGGCAACCCGACCTATAACCCCGACATGTTGGCGACGATTGAGAGCTTTAAGGGGGGATATGAAAAGCTCCCTAATGGGCAAACCGTCTTTTTGCCGAGGGCCATTTCATCGTTGGGCAATCAAGGATTATTCTTTGACGTCGAACCCAAAGCCATCGCCGTACCGCGCGCCACAGCATCGACGCGCACGTCCTTGTTTCGATAACGGCAAGGATTTCATATTGGCGGGATAGAAAAAGGGGACGGGGGTCATTTGCAAAATGGGCCCGTCCCTTTTTTCAATCTCGTCCCTTTTTTCAATCTTCTCCGTGTTGGGGTGGCTCGGCGCGAAACACGGCGACGATATCTTCGACGGGGACGACAAAGAGTTGGTTGTCGGACTCAAAATCGACCGGGATCGCGTTCTTCGGGTGGAACAGGACCTTGTCGTATTGGCGAAGCGGCACATCTTCGTCGTGGGCCACTGCGGCGGAAATGGTGACGATCCGACCGGTAATGGTGGGTATTTCGGCGGCGTCGGGGAGTGCAATGCCCCCTTTGGTTTCACGTTTGGGTTCGTCTTTCCGCACCAACACGCGCGGTCCGATGGGTTCGACGTATTCCAGTCGCCGGGTACCCGGCTTGCTTTTCGACATAACTTGCTCGCGATGGTTGTTTTCCGGTGTATTGTTATCGTCCGGCTGCTGTCGATTCAAGGATTGGCAGCCTAAAGAGTCGGGTTTTCTTCGAAAAATGTCGGCGTTTTGTCATTTGGGCTTGAAACCTGCCGCCGTTTTGAGAAAATTCGCGGTTCGCTCGGAATCCGGCGCGCGGTCAAACGCTGCTGCCCGGACGGTCATCGATTAATTGGGAAGTAACTCGAGACAGGCAGAAGA
>DAOLCX010000495.1:0-3211 GCA_035327685.1 Pirellulaceae bacterium
ACCGAGATTGGTAAAACTCCAAGGGGCGCCCATCGACCAGCCGCAACTGGTTGTAGTTTTCGGCGCGGTGGCATGACAAACAACTAAGCGGTTGTTCCCCACCGTGGTTGTAGGTCAAGCCCGAGTGGAACTCGCGCAGTTCATCTGCCGACGATCGGTGCGGATCGGGAGGCAAGTTCCCATGGCAACTGGCACACGACACTGTTACTGGACGCCCTAGAGCATCCATCATGCCCGTCTCGATTCTGGGCGGATCACAGTATTCAAATGGAGCGCCCGATCGAATTTCCGCCAGCGGCGGTGCATCTCCGCCGGCTCGCGTTAGCTGTTCCCAACTCATTCCCTGAGTTGTGCTGGCCCGCTTCTTGATGGATGTGTCACAACTGCACAGCCCGCACACCATAAGCGTGACGAAACAAGTCAGCGGCCAGACATGGATCGAAAATAATCTGTTTTGCATCCGGACCCTTCTCCCGCAAAACGTGAGTTTAGTCCCAAAGTGACATTTCACGGCCCGATCGTGATTTTGCAACAAACGTTCGAATCAATCGCAGGGCGTTACTCCGGTTTTGGCGATTCGGAACGCCCGCACCGGGGCAAACCGCCCGGCAGTTGATGGGGCCGTGAACGATTTCATCCCCCAGTCAACTTGACCAACCTCTGTATCTATGAGCAAGCCAGATACCAAACGGCAATGTAACACTTTATTCGGATAGCGTAAACTTGTTTCCGATACGATGTGGACCGGCAGTCGTCTCCCATTCCATTGTCCAACTCCCGCCGTAACGAGGTGCGCTTCGATTCCAGTGAAAACGGCCAAACCCGTCCCCAATTTTGTTTACTTGACGAGTCATAACTGTTACAACAACTTGATTGGCATTCCCTTTGCAACGGTTTGGTATTCGCCAGGGGCGGCCAGAAATAGACATTGGGCGATAAATTCGCGGGAGCCTTTGATTGAATGCCTATTCCAAGACCTAAGATGCGAGCCGAAAGCGCAAGCGAATGAATCCTCGGCCAACCTAGAAGCCCCGGTTTTGGGATAGGCTCTTATTTGAAAAGGCACCGAGACACATGCGTTGCGGTGAGGAGATGTTGGAATGTTGCAGGACTCAGTCAATCGTCGATCGTTTTTGGGCGCTGCGGCGGTTACTGCAGCGGCAGTCTCACTGAACGAAGTGGGGGCGGCAGGTGAATTGCCGGTCATCCAACCTACGCCCTTGATTCCTGACCCTGAGGTCCGCTGGGACAAGGCGCCCTGCCGTTTTTGTGGTACAGGCTGCCACGTACAAGTCGGAGTCAAGGACGATCGCGTTGTGGCGATTGCCGGGGATGTCAACGCCGATGTCAACCGCGGTTTGTTATGTGTAAAAGGTTATCATGTCGGCAAGATACTCTATGGTGAAGATCGTTTGCGGCATCCGATGCTCCGGGATGGCGACGGGTATCGCCAGATCTCATGGGAAGAAGCGCTGGATGTCATAGCCGAAAAAATATCGGCGGCCCCGGAACGATTTGCTATCTACGGTTCTGGGCAGTGGACGATTGGCGAAGGTTACGCTGCGAATAAGTTGATGAAGGCGGGATTGTCCAGCAACTTGATTGATGGCAATCCGCGACTTTGTATGGCCAGCGCGGTCACTGGCTTTTTGACGTGTTACGGTGTCGATGAACCGGCTGGGTGTTATGACGATTTGGATCATTGCGACGTATTGATCATGTGGGGCAACAACCCGGCGGAAATGCATCCGGTGTTGTTTTCCCGCGTGGTCGATCGGCGGGCCTTGGGCGAAAACGTGACCTTGATCGACATTGGAACCCGCCGCACGCGCACCACCGAGCATTGCCAACATTATCTGGAGTTCCGCCCCCATAGCGACCTGGCGATTGCCAATGGGATCGCGCATTTGTTGATCAAGCGCGGTACTTATCATCGTGATTTTGTTGAGAAGCATACCAGTTTTCGGCAACTCGATCCGCAGCAGCCGGACAACATGTACGGTCGGCCGATCTCATTTGAAGAATACGCCGCGCAGTTAGAGCTCTATTCGCCGCAATATGTCTCCGAAGTGTCTGGCGTGCCCGTGGCACAAATTGAAATGCTCGCCGACTTATTCGGTCGGCGAGACGTGCGGATCACCAGTTTATGGTGTATGGGGATGAACCAGCATACCAGGGGGACAGCGATTAATGCCCTGGTCCACAGCCTTCATTTCTTAAGTGGGCATTTTGGCCGCCCCGGTGATTCACCGACGAGTTTAACCGGACAGCCCTCCGCATGCGGAACAGTTCGCGAGGTAGGGACGTTATGCCATTTGCTGCCCGGCGGTCGGTTTATCTTGCGCGAGGAAGATCGCGCCAACGCCGAAGACTTGTGGAATCTGCCGCGCGGTCGCATCAACCCCAAAATTGGATACCACACGGTGTTGTTGTTTGACAAGTTCTGCACGCCCAGCGACCAGGGTGGGGACGTCGATACGCTGTGGGTACAAGTCACTAATCCCGGACAGACACTGCCCAATTTGCACAAGCTATTCCGTCGCAAGGCTGACCTGGCCAACAAGTTTTTGATAGTCTCGGACGTCTATCCTACGGCGACTACTGCACTGGCCGATCTGATCCTCCCCTCGGCCATGTGGGTCGAGAAGAACGGAATGTACGGAAATTCCGAACGGAGAACGCAACATTGGTTCAAGATGGTCAATCCGCCAGCGGAGGCGCGCGATGACTGCTGGCAGTTGATCGCCGTCGCCAGACGATTGTTTGACATGGGCATGCCTGGATTGCGAGACAAGGACGACGAATTCCTGTTCAATCTGCGGGACGATCAGGGGCATGTCGTGCCGATTTGGGAGTGGGAGCGTTACTACGACGTCAATGTCGATCGGCACTTGTTCGAAGAGTATCGGCGATTCACTCCGCACAAACACAAAAACCTGGCGCCATACGACGAGTATGTCCAGGCCCGTGGCTTGCGGTGGCCGGTCGTCGAACAACCCGATGGGACGTGGCGCGAAACGCGGTTCCGATTTAGCGAATTCGATGACCCGTTCGTCGAGCCCGGAAAAGAGTTTCAGTTTTACCATTCTGTGTCAAAAGATGATCGCGCACAGATTTGGTTCCATCCTTACGAACCGCCGCCGGAACAACCCGACGAAGAGTATCCGTTTTGGTTGAACCCCGGGCGCGTCGTTGAACACTGGCATACCGG
>DAOLCX010000496.1:0-3209 GCA_035327685.1 Pirellulaceae bacterium
GGTTGTCCCGGCATCTGGAAAATTTGAAATGGTGTTTACCGTCAACAATCGACAGCGCGGTGGCGAGTTGGTTTGGGACGATGCGGTGGTCATCCGCGCGGGATTGGGTGAAACCGAAGACACGTATGCCGTACGATTGTTGCCCCGTGTTATTCAAGGGACCATGCCGCGGGCCGAGTGGGAAGTTGGCGACAAGTTGGAAATTCTGGATGTGACGGGTGCCAACATTCGCGAGTGGGGAGTCCTGGCTGCCGATGCCGGGCAGAAGCTGTGGGTTGAGTTTCAGAATCCGGTGACCGCCGAGGCGGAAATCGGAGTGGTAGCGCTCGGTAAACGCGAAACAAACCAAGACACGGGTTCGTGGAACTTACCCAAATGGCGAGGCGTCGCTGCTGATCAATCTTCGCAGATCGTCGGCATCACCACACCACCCAAGTGGACCATTCGATCGATTACGGCGCCCAAATTGTTTGCTGTCGATGTTGGCGATGTCGATGCCATCTTGTCCGGCTCAACCGAACATGGGTCATCAAGTCAACGTGCCGATCTGGCCTGGTTTGCACCGTTCGGAAATGCCGATTTGCAATTGGAGTTGGCCCGCAAGCCTGATCGCTTGGAATCGCTGTGTGGCGTTCTGTTTGACATCAGTGAACGCGAGATTAGTTGTCTGGCTGATATGGTGTTAGTCGGAACAGGGGCCGACCGATTTGAGGTGGAAATCGATTTACCACCGGGTTTCCAGCTTCTCGAAGCGCATGGAGCGGATGGTCCATTGCCCGTAAGGGTGATGGGTGCGGATCGCCAGCAGACACGGATCGCGGTGACGTTGGATAGGGCATTGCGCGATGGTCAGCGAGCCAAGATCATGTTGCGCGCGAGCGCTGTACTTGCGGATTGGTACTCGCCGTGGGACAGACAAGAATTAGAACTGGTCACGCCGACGATTGTCGGAAGCCAACAAACGCAAGGTGTGTTGGCGATTGTAGTTTCGGGGGAATTGAACGTCACTGCCGTGGAGGCAGGTGAGTTGACACCCTTGACTCGTCAGGATTTGGTGGGGTTGGGATTCGATACGCTTGCTCCGGAATTGGCATACGAGTTCGATCAAGCGAAGGCTGCGGTGCAAATTGAATTGGTACGTCGTATCCCGCGATTGTCCGCACAATCGGTGACGTTCTACAGGTTGGAACCGTCGCGCCGCGTGGTTCACGCTGAATTGTTGATCGATGTGCAACAGGCGAGTAGTCAACGCTTTGCGTTGAAGTTGCCGCAGGATGCGGCGGACGTGATACAGGTGACGACTGGCGATGGGCGTCCCGTGGCCGAAATGACTCGACGCGATCTCACCGATGCAGTCGTCTGGGATGTGCAACTCGTGGATCGCGCGATTGGCCCGCTGCGGCTGTCGGTTGATTATGAAACCGGTGTTCCGGATGCGGAATCGTTTTCTTTGGAGCTGGCGCCGGTGTTACTCGGCGGCGCCACGTTGCAGTCACAACTGGTGGTAGTCGAGGGGAGTCCCCAGTTGGACGTGTCGATACAGCGTACGGGAGATCAAGAAGCCCTGGAGGGGATGCCTGCGGTCAGTTACCAACCGGGGAAGTTCCTGGTGGGCTTGTTTTCGGTCGGATCGGATGAATCCGTGTTAGTGACCGCCGCGCGGCGACAGGTCTCCCCTGCCCCGCCGATCGTCGTCTCGGAATGTATGTTGCGCAGCGAGTTGTCGGCCAATGGCGTTTGTCAAACGTGGGGCCAGTACCAGTTGAAGACGACCCATCCGGATCTGATCATTCGCTTGCCAGCCGGTGCCACGTTGTGGTCGCTCTCTTTGGACCAGGTCCCACAACGGGTCCAGCGGATCGGAAACGACGTGTTGTTGATGTTCCCGCGTGGTTCAACCAACCAGATGACGATTCTGGAACTCAGCTATGAAATGCCGATGGGGTCCATTCGGTGGGCATCGAGTATCGAATTGCCGCTCCCGCAATTACTGATAACGAATCAACAATCGCAACCGGTTGAAGAGGTCCCGGCTTTGGCGATGAGTTGGCAAGTGGTCGCTCCGGCCGGTTATCGAGTCAGCGCGAGAGACGACAGTTGGCAGAATCGGCGGCGAGATGAACCCGAGACTTGGGCGGAACGGAATGGCCGATGGTTAGCCAGTTGTTTCGCCCAGATTCAATTGGTTCGAGAGAGCGCCTACCCTGGATCGGAAGTTGGTTTGAAAGGTGGAATAGAAATTCCCCGCAAAGACCTCGCAGATATGCCGATGGTCGATGTTGATGGAGTCGTTTCATTCAGTGACGCCAGTGATGCGGTTCGGTTGATGACTGATGGTTCGGATGTTGGCGGTGCAGAGGGATTCAGTTTCCACACCCCGCGCAACCTGGAGCCGCTGAGGAGTACTCGAGAATCCGGTACCTGGAGTTCACTGGGATTCCGTGCCATCAAGATTCAAATAGACGAAGATCGCCGCGCTGCACTTTTTGAAGCCATCGGAAATCGGGCTGTCCTGGAAGTACATGTGGCAAACGAGCGCGCTCACTGGATGCTGGCCCAAGTCGTTTGTTTCGTGGCGTTTGCCGTGGGGTTACTGTTATGCTGTCATTCGCTGGCTGTTCGGCTGGTATGGATCATGATCTTACTGGTCATGGCCATCGTCGGCTTGTGGATTGCGAATTGGATTCCAGGAGCGGACGTGGTTGCCGAACTATTGGTGTGGGTCGCTTTGGCATTAGTGGCCATGTACATCGCCATCGCCATCGTGCGGACCCTAATGAAAGACATTGCCTGGTGGCGCGTCAAACGGCGAACGATGAAAGCCGCTGTCAGTCTGATCTGGTTGGCTGGTCTGTCGGGACTGGCTCAGGCTCAAAATGGCAGCGACGTTTCAGCCAACGATCACGCTCCGCATTTGCCGCCGCGTGTGGTGGACGATCGCGCGGTGGTAGTCCCATTTGCTCTTTCTGCCTGGCCGAACACGGATTCGCAGCGGTGGTTGTTTCCCAAAGCCTGGTACGAACGGTTGATGGCCGATCGCGAGGCACCGCCGCCTGAGAATTTGATGGCCAACCGTCAATTCGCCTGGTCACAAGGGGACTTTGTGGCGTCCACCGATGGGACCACATTGATGGTGGAGGGAGTTTTGAACGTATTACTGCCGGGCGACAACGCTGTGGAGTTACCGATCGAGGTCGCAGGCGGGTCCC
>DAOLCX010000497.1:0-3192 GCA_035327685.1 Pirellulaceae bacterium
TCCCTCGGTGCAGCGGATGGATCAGTTCGAGAACCAGTTCCATTTGACCGTGGACAAACCGCATGTTGTGCTTCCCGCGTTGACGGCCTATTTGGCCAAACAGGAGCTTGACTTGGCCAGCCTGGCCACGCGGCAAGCCAGCCTCGAAGATGTGTTTGTATCGATTACGGGGCGGCATTTGGTAGAGGAAGCCTGAAAGGACGGCGTTCTTGCAACATCCCATCATCCAGATTCTTATCGCGCGTGTGCGTGAGTTTTTGCGTGTTCCCGAAGCGGTATTTTGGGTATATGTCTTTCCAATCCTGATGGTGATTGCGCTGGGGATTGCCTTTCGCAACCAGGCGCCGACGACTTGGGACGTGGATCTGGTCGATGGTCCGGGGAGTGCCCGGGTAGTCGAATTGTTGCGGGACAATCCGCAAATGAAAGTGTTTGTGCGGTCGCGCGACGAGTGCGAGCAGCGTTTGCGAACTGGCAAGAGCGACGTTTATGTCGTGCCATCCGATGAAGCCCTGTCGGCGTATGTTTCGTATCTCGATCCGACGCGGCCGGGGAGCCTGGCTGTCCAAGCAGAATTCGATCGGCATCTGCAACAAGCGGCGGGTCGGCAGGATGTGGTGATGGCGCGAATCGAAGAAGTCTCGGAGCCGGGAGGTCGCTATATTGACTTTCTCATTCCAGGGTTGCTTGGTATGGGGCTGATGGGGGGAGGATTGTGGGGTGTCGGCTTTGCGATCGTGGACATCCGTATCAAAAAACTGTTAAAACGGATGTTGGCCACACCCATGCGCAAGTCTCACTTGTTGTTGGGGATCATGGCGAGCAGGCTGGTGTTCATGGTTCCGGAGATTCTGTTGATAGTAGGTTTTTCGTGGCTCTTTTTTGGAGTCCAGATTTATGGAAGCCTGGGGGCTGTCATTTGCCTGGTGTTGGTCGGCGCGATCATGTTTTCTGGAATTGGGTTGTTGGTTGGCGCCCGGGCGCGCACCTTGGAATCGGCATCGGGCCTGATGAACCTGGTGATGTTGCCGATGTGGACGTTATGCGGGATCTTCTTTTCCAATGAACGGTTCCCGGCGGCGGCCCAGCCTTTGATTCAAGCCTTGCCGTTGACAGCCTTGATCGACTCGTTGCGCGCTGTGATGAACGAAGGGGCGACGTTGGTTTCACAATGGCATGAACTCGCCTCCATGGGCGCTTGGACCGTTGGCTCATTCGTGATCGCCTTGCTCATTTTTCGGTGGAGTGATTAATCGGACACCGTCACGGATCGAACCTCGATGCAGTTTGGCGTTTGCCCAAGCAAGGTAGCGGAAACCGTCAAGGCTTTCGATCTACCACAAGACGACTTGCGGAACGCACCAGAACCAATTTTTTCATCAATACCGTGAACGGTTACGTGATTGCTTTGCAGCGCACCAACGTGCAAGTTCACCGGTTGCCTGGCGCCGATCCTGGCGTCGTCGCGATGATTGGGTAGGCTTGCTTGACCCGGCGACTTGACATGCCTTCTCGGCTCGTCCATATTTTTCTGAATGACGTGGTTGATCCGAAGTCTATTAGCGGGAGCATTCCTCATGTTACTTAACGGACGCTTCGCTGCGCAATTTGTATCAAGGGTCGTTTGCGTGGCACTCCCGCGTGTTTTGACATTGCCCACGGTAATCGTGTGGTGTGTCATTGCAGTTGTCGGCAGTTCGCCAGGAATAGTAACCGCACAACCGCCCGGTGCGCGCGGCGCTCCAGTCCCCGATGAGATAGCCTCGTATTTGAAAGTCATCGCCTTTGAAGCCCAACCTCGGATGATTACGGCTACAGACTTTGGACGATTGCTGTTTGTCGGAAATCCGTACAGTCGTTTGTCGGAACAAGAAACACTCAATGATGCGGAGCGGATCCGCGGAGTCGTGGCCTTGCCTCCAGACTTTGAAGTGTTCTGGTCGCGGGCCAGTAGTTTTCGGGGCCCCCGTTCGGAGTTGGTGCCGCTGAACATATACATCCAAGTGACCTGGAAGAACTCGGGCAAATTTAACAAGTTTCGTGAGGAAGTTGAAAAACGAATGAACCCGGAGGAAATCGGGGGTGTCAAACACTATCCTGGTTTATTGTTGCCAATGCCGGCGAAAATGGTTTTGGGCGACCAGCAAGTCGATCTGTTTACGTCAGCGTATTCGTACCATCCTCAGGGGCTTCCTTTCATATCGCCTGGCGCTGAACGATTGCTCAAATCGGCTCCGCGCGCGGACGCGGTGGCCGTAATCGACATTGGCGGCGCCCGGTCGTTCGTGGACTCCGGCTTGGCGCTGACCCGCGAACTGGTTCCACCGAATGTGATGGAGCAAGTCGAAATGGTTTCCAATATCGAGAGCGTGGTCGCTTACGCCACTTTCGGGCGCGATCTGGAATTGAAATTGGACATTGAAAGCATCGGGCAGACAGAAGCGGCGGAGTTACTGGAAGTCGCCGAGCAACTGATCAAACTGGCGAAATCCGCCGTGGCCCAATCTGCATATCCCGATCCGATTGCGGATGAATTTGTCGAGTCTCTTTCGGCTCATCGCTCGGGAAGACAATTGGAACTGACGGCCAGGTTGACTGGCCAAACATTGGAAAGGTTGGAACAATCGCGCGCCGAAGGCATCATCGCGAACAACCAGCGGCAGATATTGCTCAGTGCGCACAACTTTTACGATGCCAATAAAGGATTTCCCTTTCAAGCCGGCCTTGGCCGGCATCCGGAATTGAGTTGGCGCGTGCGCGTGTTACCATTTCTGGATGAGATGGATTTGTATCGGGAGTTCGACTTGAATGAGCCTTGGGACAGCCCGAACAACAAGCGTTTGTTGGATCGGATCCCGGCAATGCTTGGGTCGGACGACGGTATGACTAATATTTGTTGGATTCAGTCGGAGGTACGCACCGCGGCTGACTTTACTCGTAAAATGGGCGATACCATTTGTCTGCTCGCAACGTCCAAGTATGTTCCGTGGACATCCAACAACGATTTGACTCCTGCGGAAGCCATGGTTGAATTCCTGTCGTTGAAACCAGGAGAGTTTTTGTATGCCACCATGTACGATGGCAGAGCCCGCAAGATCACCGCCGAAATGGACCCAGCAGAATTCGAGGAGATGCTCTACCCGATGCGCGACAAATAAGGGAATCGGGAGACCAGGTCCATGTGGTTTGCCG
>DAOLCX010000498.1:0-3188 GCA_035327685.1 Pirellulaceae bacterium
CAATACTCATGTGCCGTCGACGCCTTGAGGTTCTTACATCGCGACCCGACTTTGCTTCCTGCGCGAACTACACCGCCGGGAAAGGGGGTAATCACCTGGTGAAGTGGCTCAATGGCCGCCACAGCCGCGCGCGCCGCCGTGAGGCCGACCAACTGGTCGCTGGCCAAGATCAAGAAATTCCCCCCAGCGACTCCCGGCAAGCATCCCGCAAATGCTTCCACCAGGAATTCACCTTCCATCACGGGAATCGACCAAACGGTCCTCCCGCCGACTTCCCGCGTCTCTTGGAACCCATCGCCAAAATAGCGCAGGTATTTTCCCAGGGGCAATTGTGTCTCTGCCCCTATCAGCCCATCAAACACGGCTGTGGTCGGACAAGTCAAAACGCACTGGCCAACTCGATTGGCCATGGCCAAACCAACTCGCTCACTGGAGAACCCAAACATCATGATTCCGACACCGTCCCGACCGTCTGGTGTTTCTCCAGGTTGTAGCCAGCGCTCGATTCCTGCCTCGGCGTCACAACCAATGACGCTCGTGCCATAGCCGCAAGCCGTCTGCGCGGCAATGTTCAGCCAGTAAGCGTCTGCTGCGGTGAGGACGATACGAGCAAAGTGCATTCGAAATGCTTCGGCGTAAGTATCGATAATCTCAGTTGGCCCCAAGGCCATTGTTCTTGTTGACATGCCGTCAATTTGAATGCCGAAACTCGTTTTCGGCAATTGGTGATCCGGCAAACCGCGACGGAGTATCCCCATTGGGGAACCAGCGGTCAGTCGTGTAAAATCAGCACCGGCAACCGGCGGAATGGTAATCCCACGTTGGGATCGGATTCCTGGAATGGAGGCGCGCAGTGAGCTTGTTTGAAGACCCCAGATTCATCTATCGCGACACGTTTTTTGTGTTGTTTCAACAACCGCACCGGCCGACTGCCGAACAAATCAGCGCGGCGCTTGCTCAATTGGGCAAACGATATGAGGTCAGCAATGTGGTCCTGAGTGACGGACAGGCCGAGTCGTTTACTGTCCAGTCGCCCCAAGATTATTCTGCCATGGACGTGGCCTACGTGGACGGAGAGGATGTCGGCTCGCAAATTCGCGATGTGCTGCAACAATTCAGGGCCATCACCTTGACCGGCGATGATGCCCAGAAGTTGAAAAAACTGTCCCAATGCGATGCACGGTTTGACATCTACCATTTTGAGCGAATTGACGCCGCGTTGGATGACACCGATCAATTGGATCCGGGTGGGTTGCTGCTGGTGGTGGAAAAGCTTTCCGAAATCAGTCATGGCGTAGGTCTGGATCCCCAAAGTATGAGTTTAATGTAATGCTGGCTAAAGAAATTAAGCCCGGTTCGGTGATGGTACTCGATGGCGAACCGGTACTGATTGAAAGCGTTTCTGTTCAATCTCCATCAGCCCGCGGAGCGGCAACGCTCTATAAATTCCGCGCCCGCAACGTGGTGACCAAAACGAAGGTCGATGTCACGCTCAAAGGGACGGACTCGTTGGAGGAAGCCGACTTTTATCGGCGCGAAGTCAAATTGATGTACATCGATGCGACCCATTTGCATGTGCTGGATCAAACAGACTATAACCAATACAGCCTGCCTTTAGAGGACGTGACACACGAGCGGCAGTTCATTACGGAAAGCCTGGATGGGATGTACGCCCTGATTTACAACGGCGAATGTGTGGGACTGCAATTGCCGACGGCGGTCGAACTTGAGGTGGTCCAATGCGATCCCGCAGTGCGCGGCAACTCGGCAACCAGCCGCACTAAACCGGCAACATTGCAAACTGGCTTGATCGTTCAGGTGCCTGAGTATTTGAAACAAGGTGAAATGATCAAAGTTGATACGCGCAATGGTGAGTTCCTGTCTCGAGCCTGACGAGCGCAAAACCCTCTCCCGACACTGCGAGGTCACGATATCTTAACGACGGGGGAGAGGAAGACTTATTCAGTTTCACGGCAGAGTTTTGTCACGCCGTTAAAGACTGCGCACCCGGAACCAGACATCCGACTCATTCTGAACCATGCGCGAGTCTGGGCCCCAGAACACGCAACACTTTAACGACGGAATTGTGGACCGGCGTAAACTGCCGCGACGCCCAGTTCCTGTTCTATCCGCAATAGTTGATTGTACTTGGCCATCCGATCACTCCGCGAAGCCGATCCGGTCTTGATCTGACCAGTGTTCAAACCCACGGCCAGGTCCGCAATCGTGGCATCCTCGGTTTCACCGCTCCGGTGACTGGCGATGCATGTGTATCCATTCCGATGAGCCAAGTGAATCGCTGAGATCGTTTCCGTCAACGTACCGATTTGATTGACCTTGATCAAAATGCTGTTGGCAATTCCCGAATCGATTCCGCGCTGCAATCGCTCGACGTTGGTGACAAACAGGTCATCTCCGACGATCTGAATCTTGTCCCCCAATCGCTCCGTCAAACGCTTCCAACCATCCCAGTCATCTTCGGCACATCCGTCTTCAATCGAGCAGATCGGATATTGCTGAGCCCAATCTGCGAGCACATCGACGAATTCCGCCTCTGTATGCGGCTGGCCGTCAAATTGGTATCGTTTTTTCTCAGAATCGAAAAACTCGGTTGCCGCTACGTCAAGGGCGATGCTGACCTGATCGCCGGCGCGATACCCGGCTTTGCCGATCGCCTCCATAATCAAGTCCAAGGCAGCCCGGTTGTTGGGCAAACTCGGCGCGAATCCGCCCTCATCACCTACGGCGGTGTTCAAACCGCGGCTTTTCAAAACGCTTTTTAGATGATGAAACACCTCGACCCCGCAACGCAGGGCATCTCGGAAAGACTCAAATCCCAACGGGACGACCATGAACTCCTGAACGTCCAATGCGTTGTCAGCATGTTGTCCACCGTTGATGATGTTCATCATGGGTGCCGGCAATACATAAGACGCCGCACCACCCAAATACCGGTAAAGCGGCTGGTTCGTGAAGCTGGCTGCAGCCTTGGCAACAGCCAACGAGCATCCAAGGATGGCGTTGGCCCCCAGCCGACTTTTGTTGGGCGTCCCGTCCATTTCCAACATTTGACGATCAATCAGCGCCTGTTCCGTGGCAGGCAAACCAACGAGGGCTTCGCCGAGAACTGAATTGACGTTTTCGACCGCGCGCGCCACGGATCTGCCTAAATAAACGTGTTTGTCGCC
>DAOLCX010000499.1:0-3181 GCA_035327685.1 Pirellulaceae bacterium
TCCGGTGCCAACAACACCAACTCGCTATCGTCACCGCCACTCTCCTTCCCGGCCTTTTGTTCATCCCACATCCATCGCATGGCATTTTCGATCTGTATCACGCGCCAGGCAAAGACCGGGCGGTTGTAACCAAAGGTATAGCCCGCAGCGTGGCGGCCATTGGCCACCAAGGCATTCTCGCCCAGTGGATTAGACAGATCCGCCAAAGATCCTTGAAACGCCAAGTCGATGACAAAAAACGAATCAAGTGGCGCCACCATCTGTTCGAAATCGGCATTCAAGCGAGCCTCATCGTCCAAGATATCTGCACCCCAGCGGGAAACAATCAGAGCCGTACCGCAGCCTTCCACTTCACCGCGACGTTGACCACGCGCTGCCGCCGTGGGCCGGCATTGGTCGTGATAGTCCAAATAGCCGACATCGAGAATCCAGTTATCACAAGTAATCTGTTGTCGAGAAACGAAAGTCGGGTGAAATTCAGGCCGTCGAATGATCGATCGCCAGCCTCGAACGACTTCATCGGCAGCGACTGCAAAGTCGTCCGGTGTCGAATCGCGATGAACTCCCAATCGACGTTGAGCATCCTCCGCCATTTCTCGAACCAGGCGCACTTCAAATTCATCACCACCCGGCGGGGGCGGGTGCGTCTCGCCAAAAACTGTCAATTGGTCCGGACGCCTCACTTCAATGGCCGTTTCTCGAATCGATTCGCCAGGTAACGCCAAATGCTGGTGAAACCAATCGTACATCGCTTCTCGACTTACCTGGTTGTAGTTGTGCCCGAATTCCAGACGGCTGGTGAGGTGAACACGATCCGGCGCTCCCAACAACTCGTAAAGGGCTTTGAGTTGAGGGAAGCCCTTAGATTCCATTTCACGAGTCCAGTCATTGGCCGCCGTCAACCCCAACGGTTTAGGGGCAAATACTGCGGCCATGTCCACATTGCCGATCTCAATACGCAACCCACTGCAGTTTTCACAAGTACACCCACCCTGCATTGCAGTAGAAACCATCACGGCCGGAAACGCGACCATGGGACGATCATCGATGGCGCACAAGACGAAGGCCTGAGTACCGCCGCCACTCGCTCCTGTTACGCCAATGCGCTGGGAGTCGACTTCAGGCAAGGACTCCAGGAAATCCAGAGCGCGGATCGAGTTCCAGGATTGCAAGCCCATAACCGAGATCAGTTCCATCTCAGCTCGCGGACTGTATAGCCCCCAGTTCTCACCTTCTCGCTCAAGTCGGCGTTGGGCAAAACCATGGGCAAGTGCCAACGAAATCTGTTGGCTGTCAGCGTAGCCCAACATATCGTAGTGAAAGACCACGCACCCCATCTTCGCCAGGTGGACACAGCGGGATTGCAACACGCTCCGCGCGTTGGATTCAAACGTTTCAGCTCCTTGCTCGAGCTCTTTGCGCACTTCGTCCTCACTGGACCACAAGAACCGCCCATCCCGCCAATGACCGTGTGGACAAAGAACTCCGGGCGCCGGCTGATCGCGTGCCCCCTGCGGAATATACAGGTTACCAGTGACAAAAAATCCCGGCCAACTTTCGAAATAGACGTGCTCGATCACATAATCGCCGCAATCGATTGGGCTGTGCCGCACGACATTCAGTGGATGCCTGGTCGGCAGCGGATGTAATCCGAGCGAAACCGTCACGTCATGGCGAATTCTTTCTCGTTGCCTCGCCCAAACCGCCTGATCGGTCGGCGACTCGAAAGGAAAATACGAATCAAGATGCCGCTGGCCCGGTAAAATCGGGCGTTGGTCTTGAGGGATGGGGGCCGCGCCAACAAGGCTGGTGCATCCCAGCGCAGCAAGGGTTAGAGTCGCCAAACAAAAAAGGGCAAAGAGCGTTTTGCCGACGCCTTTGCCCTGTCGATTCACTGGCATTATTACGCCGGATTTACCAACCGCCCCCACATTCCGACAACATTGGAAACCGAGAAGTGCCCCCAGTCACTGGTCGACTTTTCATACACATCTGCCAGATCGACGTTGACGCCATTAAAGACCATCGTTTCCACACGCCAGGAGCCCCATTTCTGGTTGACAATCCGGATGATTCCATCCGAAGTATTACCTCGTTCCAAGCGAATATCGATGAGCAAATCCAGGCCATCTCGGCGGAACGCCAAGTCCTGACTGAACGAGTTCAACGTCGGGAACGAATCGTCGATCTCCAGAACGTCAATACCTGTTCCAGCTTGTTCATCAATCGTCAAGTTCTGGTCGCCCATTTTCCAGATGTAGGTGTCATTGCCGGCCCCACCAGAGAGGAAATCATCGCCCGAGTTCCCCCACAACACATCGTTCCCCGCTCCACCTAACAATACATTGTCTAAATGGTTGCCGATCAGATTGTCGTTGCCATTGGAGCCAATGGCATTCTCGATGTTGGTGTTGAAGGCGATTGCCAAATTATTCAGCACACCACCAAGACTCGAGAACGAACCTTGACGCAGGTCGATCGTGACAGGCTGGTTTCCGGCACCGGAAATCGTGTCATTTCCTCCGGCATCCCAGATCACGCGGGCGCCGTTCGGATTGTTACCCAGGAAGTTTGCCACGGTATAGGTGTCGTTCCCCGTTCGCGTGGACATGTTTGCGCCATACAGGCTTTGCAAAGCCCAAATGTCGTAAAGTTGGAAATGCGCCGGCAAACCACCAGTTGGTCGGCCGTCGGAAGCCATGACTGTGTATTGCTTATTTCGAGTCAGAGTTGGAAGGGCCGCAATCGTGCCCGCGTCTTGCAATCCGATCGCCCCGCCAAATTGCGTCAGGAAGATCGAATGGCTGATTTGCCCAGGGCTCCAACCAGCGGATACTTCCGGCCAGAACAGATTGAACCACATATCGCCGCCTTGCGGGTTTTCGATGGTGTCATCCGGCGCAAAAGTGAACGCCCGCAACATCGAACTTTGCGAATTGTCAAAGAAGTAGTTGCCAATTCGCATAATGCCGCCGCGGCGTCCCTGTCCATCGGTGATGGCGTCGGAGACTTCCACAAAATCGACATTCATAAATTCTTCTGCCAACAACATGGCTTGTCGAATGCCGTTCCGCTGGGCTGCGAATGGCTGCCACACGGGCGGATCGTCCACCGCCTCCCCGGTTTCATAATCCGGGAAGTCCTGCATGAAACTAAACGTTACCCGAGGCGGCCAAACGCC
>DAOLCX010000500.1:0-3172 GCA_035327685.1 Pirellulaceae bacterium
CTCGCACAACTTGAAATGGTCGCCGCTGCGCGGATGCCTGCTAAATCGGTCGGCAATACCAAATCTGGTGACGCTGAGGAACCGCAAGTCCGAACAACCACGGTGAGACGTCTGTGGTTGAGCGTCGCAGCGGTTGTGGTGGTGATGCTTGCTGGCGGTTTGCTGGCCAAGAGTTTTTGGCCCAGCAGCGGAACACCCAATGAACCATTGACGCAATCCAGTTTGCACGTCAACGATCAAGACGACCCTTCAGCTTCATCCGGTCGAAATTCAACTCGCGCACCGCGCAGCAACCGGCAAAAGTCAGCAGCCGAGAAAAACGACCCGTTTGTCGTCAATATCAACCAACCCGAAGTGCTTGCCGGGAATGGCTCTCAATCGTCTGCTCATCCACACGACAATAACACGCAGAATGCCCCCGTCGTCGCACAGGTTGACATTCCAGGCCAGGATTCGGCACAGGAGCAAACCACAACGGCGTCAGGTCAATTGCCGGGCACATCGGAGAATCGCATCGTCCACTCAGAGCCTCCATTGCAAGACGAAGTGAAACAGGATTCTACACCACCTAAAAAAGACCCATTTGTCGTTCCTGGTGTAAGTGGTGTTGCCGGTAGCGGCCAGCAGGGCGAATCGGGGCCGGGGACAAATCCTGCAAAAGGAACACAATCGAGCAGTCCACTGGCCGGCCTTTTGCCGTCGGTCGCTTTGGCCAACTCCGAGAGCCAATCGACTCATGTACTTGGTACCTTGGCGGCCGAATCGCTGAGTTCATTGCGCGTTGACTTTCTTTCAGATCCCGAAACGGTAGGGCGCGGCAAGTTGTATTTTTCCCTTTCGACCGACACTAGCCGCGACCATGCGTGGCGTTTGGAAATGCAACGTCAATCCACGGATCAGGCGCTGGAACCAATTGCGGATTTGTGTTGGCGAGACGGTCAACTTGAGTTTACGTGGCGGCCGGATCTCGATGCCAAATCACCGGCGAATTACTTCGTCAACGGACTGTTTCGGTTTCGGCACGGTGACCAGGAGAGACTGGTTCGTTTGCGCGAACCACTGGTTATTCCTCCATTGGCATTGAGCGGCGAAGCGTTGTCGTCGCGGTCAATTTTCGATATCGAGTGGCTTCCGCAAGGCTTTCAGATCGAACTCGGTGCCTTGACCGTTGAAAACGGTTGGGAGCGCGTCCACGTCGAGCCCATTGAGTGGACGCCCCGTCAACCATTGATGCTTCGATTTCGCACAAATCCCGAAGAACAACTTTTTTGGTTGGTCGGACAAGTCGATACTCGAAATCGAATTGGCTTTTCGCTGGACACCATGTCAGCGCTTTCCCAACGCCCGATCAAACGGAAGGACCTCGATCAGACAGTGGAAATGCTCAATCAACGGTACCAATTCTTGGTGGAGGCCGAGGCGCGGGCCAAGTTAGAAGCCGACAATGCTCCTTATGGCCAAAAAACCAAAGCCCGCGAACGGGCTACTGAAGCGCGTGCGCTGGCCAATGAAGGCCGTCGGGCGCGAGAAATTGCAAGTGAAGCGCGCGAGGCAATCCTGCAGATCGTCGATCGCGAACTCCCCTTGCGGATCGTGTACACTTTCGGCGATTATCACATCGAATTGGCTCGATCATCTAATTTTGCCGAGCCTAAGAAAAAATAACGTATCCGTTCACGGACTTTGGCGGGAAAGCCTGTTTGTAGAACAATTGTCCTCAATTGTTCCTCTTTCAACGATGGCAAATCCAGCCAGGGTTCCAAACAATTGAGGACAATTGTTCTAAAATGTCGCGAACTGTTACAAACTGACGGATGGAAGGCTGCCACAATGATGTTGCGAGTTGGCGTTATCGGCGCCACTGGTTATACCGCGCTGGAGTTGTTTCGAATATTATTGCGACACCCACAGGTACGGGTCACACGAGCGACCTCTCGGTCTGATTCAGGCACGCGATTGGATTCCGTCCATGCCGGGTTGCGAGGTCAGTTTGATTTGACGTTGACCGACTTCAACATCGATGATTTTACAGCTCATGTGGATGTAGCGTTTTGTTGCTTGCCACACGCTGCGGCGAGCCCTGTTGTAAAACAATTGCTGGATGCCGGCATTCGCACGATCGATTTCAGTGCCGATTATCGTCTGGACAGCGCGGCGGAATTCGAGACGATCTATCACGCACCCCACGCGGATGCGGAGCGGGTCGGCCAGATCCCCTATGGTTTACCGGAGTTGTTCGCCGAGAATATTCGCCAGGCGCCGGCGGTCGCCAATCCAGGATGTTTCCCGACGTCTGTCATCCTCCCATTGGCTCCACTGCTGCGAAGTGAGTTGATTGAAATCAATGACATCATTGTCGATTCAAAAACAGGCGTCTCGGGAGGAGGCAGGACCCCCAAATTGGGCTTTCATTTTCCAGAATGCAATGAGTCCGTGTCCGCCTATGGCGTCGGAACACATCGCCACCGGCCCGAAATGGAGACCATTTTGCGGCGAGCGACCGGGATATCCCCAAGCATTATCTTTACTCCCCATTTGATTCCGATGGATCGCGGCATTCTCTCGACGATTTACGTACGGCCCAAAACGGGAATTGGGGTTGATACCGTCGTCCAATTATGGCGCGGCACATTTGCCAATGCCCCGTTTGTGCGGATCAGCGATGCCCTGCCGGCTACCAAAGACGTGGCGGGGACCAATTACTGTGATTTGGCAGTGCGCGCCGTAGGCGCCCGACTGGTGATTGTGTCGGCAATTGATAATTTAATCAAAGGAGCATCCGGAGCCGCCGTGCAAAACTTTAACTTGATGTGCGGCTTCCCTGAAACCACCGCATTGTTGTAAGGGAGTAACGGCATTGAGCGCCCAAGAAGAAACCGACACTCGCTGGCTTGTTCCCGAAGGCTTTTCGGCTTCCGGAATTCACTGCGGGATCAAACCCGAAGCTTTGGACTTGGCAGTGATCGCCAGCCACGCGCCGGTCACCGCCGCGGGCGTTTACACCCAGAATCTGGTGCGAGCTTCGTGCATTGATTGGAATCGCGACCGCACTCCCAGCGACCAGATTCGGGCGGTCGTCATCAATTCCGGGAACGCCAATGCGTGTACCGGCGAGCGAGGTTTGCGAGACACGCTCGCCATGGCCACTTTGGTAGCCGATTGCCTCAGCACT
>DAOLCX010000501.1:0-3172 GCA_035327685.1 Pirellulaceae bacterium
CTTCCAGCCGCGACCGCCTGCGCGACCTTGCTCAGCAGAAAGGCGTGCATCATCTTGACAACATTGTGCCCATCGAACTGAGTGGTTGATCGGATCAAAATCAGATCACATTCGGATCTCGTCGGTCCTGTTCTAGAGGACGTATATACCAGGGCTCTCATTTGCGATTCTGACAGGGCAATTGGGTTTGGCGCGCATTGGCGGCCGGCATCCATCGAACCGATGTCGTTATGTCGGTTGGCAATGTATCAAGTTGGCGCCAAGAGGCTGTTCCTATCTGGGTACTAGCATCGATCATGCTTCGGTATCGATCCTTACCGCAGGCTTGATTCAAGATAATGCCTGTCCTGTTTCTTAACTACCGACAATCTCGACACTGCAGACTCCCTGAAGGAGAGCCTCGTGAAAGCAATGGTTCAAAAGTACAAAGACAACACCGACAAATGTGCCAGGTATCGTCCAACGAATAAGGATCTCAAACCTCTTGGCGTTCCAATCATCCTGAGGTTGCCTTCCGAGCAGGGAAAAAAACTGCGGCAATTAGAACTGCAATACTGCACACAAAAATGCTTCACAGCGTTGGGGTTAGCGGGGGGGGGATTCCTGGTGGAGGATTTCTTGGAAGCGGGGGTCGTTGCGAAGCGGGTCGAATTCGGGAGCCTGCAGGCCGGCGCGGCGAAAGTAGCCGTCTTGGATTGCCGAGGAGAGGATGTCGATGGCTTGATCATGTCGATCCAGGGTCGTATTGATTGCGGCCATCGCAACACGGGATGGATTGCGGTAACGACTCCAGTTCAAAGAATACTCAAGTGAGTCTAACGCGCGTTGGCCAATATCAAAGAGTTGAGCTCGCAACGAGTCGACTTTCGCCTGATCGGCAACTTCCGATTTCAGCTCGCCGGCCAGTGCATCCTGCAGGAGGTAGCTTTGGTTCCAAAGGCAGATACCGGCCATGTACCAAGCGTATCCATTGTATGGATCCTGTTTAGTCAACTCCACGTAGTGTTCGTGGGCTTGATTCCAGTTCTCCCGTCGAAACGCCAGATCGGCCAATTGGCGAGTCCTGGATTGCCGGTCTGGGTGTTCGGTTTGATTACTTTGATCCCACAAACGGAAGACGTTGAACACCAAGAGCAGGCCAGCAAACGCAAGGGCCAAAATCACACAATCCCGCAGAACACGTTTCAGTCGCAAGGTTCAGTCTCCATCGCGCAGTCGCTCGAAGTACTGCCTCGCATGTTCTCGTTGTGAGCGATGCAGACGCTGGTCGTCAAGCGGATCGGAGTATTGTGACATTTCCGCTTGGACGCCTGCTCTAACTTCTTCCAGACTTTTCCCTGCGATATTGAGGCCATCAGCGTTGCCAGTCACGATGGTTTCGCCTCTCTGCACTTGTCCATCGACACGCATTCTAAAGGATCCGATATCGTTTGGCGGAGGATCGGGTCTGCCACCGCCTATACCCTCACCTCGTCCCCAATCTTGCTGGTGAGGCGAGCCCTGTTGACCAGAATCCTGGTTTTCCGGACAGCCACCTTTACACGCTTGAAGGTCCTGTTCCAAATTTTCAAGAGCCTCCATGAGTTCTTGATCTCCTTGGATTTGGTTCATGATTTCCGCCAAATCGTCCATGGCCTGGCTGGCATCCTGCCGTCCCTGATCTGATCGATTGTCTGAGCGTTGATTGTTCTGGTCGGGCAGATGTTGCCCTTGTTCGCATTCCCCAGCGCATTGTTGCATTTTGTCTGCCATCTGTTGCATTTGCTGCATCAAATCGTCTTGTTTTTTAGCCTGGTCGAGTTGTTGCTGCAGTGCATCGGCTTGATTGAGGTCTCCTCGTTGCAAAGCCTCTTTGATTTGTTCTTGCAATCGCTCCTTGTTCTCGGCATGGCGTTTTGTCATTTGCTCGATTTCTTGAGCCAGATTTCGGAGGTCCTTGGCGAGTTGTTGTTGTTCGGCTTCGGACAATTCACCATCGCGCAGCTTGCGCGCTAATTCCAATGCCAGGGCTTTGGCTTCTGCGAAATTGTTATCTGCCATCGCTTTGGAAAGTTTCTCGGCGGGGCCTTGTGCTAGATCCTTCAAGCGGTCGAGTTCGTTCTTAAGTTCGCGTGCGTCCCCGATTTCCTTCCGTTGGTCTTCGACGCGGCGGCGAACATCGTTGAGTTTGATCAGCGCCTCTTTCCGAAGGCCCTCATCATCCGCATGCAGGTGGTCGAGCTTCTTGGCCGTGATCCTCAACTCCTCCGCCAAGTCAGCCAGACCTTTTTCATCGAGTTGCTTGATGCGTTCATCCAGAGTCTTCTTGATGTCTTCCACGGCAGGATTGGTAACTTGATGTTCGAATGCTGTGTTGGTCACGGCGGCAATGTTGCGCTGCTCAGCGTTCGGAACGAATAACAAACCGATGATAATCAGCGCGGGAATGAATGGCCACCAGATTCGATGAGCGGGTCGCAGTTGGAATTCGTCTCGGATATCGATGCGCAGTGCATGGTTTTCGGCGTCGCTAATTAAAGCCTGACCAAAAGGAGTTTGGGCTTCCTCTGGAGTCATGGCTAACGCGCTACTGAGTCGTTCTTTCAAACAGAACCGATGATCGACTTCCAGAGCTGCGCTTACCAAAGATCGCCGACGGCACCAGGTCCAACAAACGGCGGCCGCCAATGCAACCGCGGCACCACCCGCGGTCCAAGTGACATGCCAAAAAGCCAAACCGTGAGAAATTCCACCCGAATATGGCGGCCAAACCCACTTTGACGCCGCGACACCGATAGCAGCTGCCCCCAAGGCAATTGTCAACATCCACAGCAGGGTTTCCATGAATTGATTGGCAGCCAGCCTTCGTCGGGCCAATGCGACTTGTTTCAAGGTGTGGTTCATGGCATTGCGCTCCAACAAAACTCACGCCAAACACGGGGGACGTGCCCTCAATCGGCAATCCTTTTTGCGCCGATTCTGAAACGATTATATTCGTTTTCCGGTTGCAGCAACCACATTTCACTATGTTTTTTGTGTTTCGGGCCGAATTCGCGTTAAAATCTTATTCGGTTCGTCGGAGAGTTTAGGCAGGGGAAATGCACGGTCTGCCGAACACATTCAAACGAATCCCGTTGTCGGAAGCCTCACTCAGGTGATTATTCGGCTGGAAAACCTGGCAAGAACGCGTTAA
>DAOLCX010000502.1:0-3171 GCA_035327685.1 Pirellulaceae bacterium
TGGCTAATGCCGGCACCGTTCCAATTAACAAATATGGAAACGCCATGCCTAAACCCATCGACGCAAACACCAGATAACTCACCCAGACGGGCTGGGCCACAGCCCAGACAATCGCCGGCACCAACAACGGACCACTGCACGGCGTGGCCAGGACGGTGGTGAAATTCCCTTTAATAAAAGCGGCCATCAGCCCTTCCCGTTGCTGGACTGATCCTCCCGCTGACCCAATGAATCCGGGAAGAGGGATTTCCCAAACACCCAGAAAACTCAAGGCAAATACAAACAACACGGAGACCATGATGATCGTGAAAGTGTTGTTCTTATAAAGCTCCCCCCAACCGTACTGAAAAAATACAGCCAAGGTGGCCAGTACCATAAACACGGCAATAATTCCCAACGAAAACACCACATTCAACAGAATCAACCGCCCGGTACTGGAACCCGACTGCGATACAAAGGACATCACCTTGATCCCAATCACGGGCAAAACGCAGGGCATCACGTTCAAGATCAACCCCGCCAGAAACGCCAGCAGCATCACCAGCAGGGCAGGGTAATCGCGCCCCTCCCCGGCATCCCGGACGAGCGGGTCTTTGGAAGCCATGAAAGACCGCACCACCTCGCCATAATCCCCTCGGTTTGACCACCGAATCGAGACTGGATCGACACCGTCTGCACCGACTGCCAAGTCAAATTCAAAGCCGACAGATGTGGGCGGATCGCACTGGCCGTCAGTACAGGCCATAAATCCGATTAATCCTCGAACGATCCGATCCCCTGGATTTTTGATTCTGGCCGGTGCGGTGACTCGAAATGTCCAGGTCACGGCCGTCTTGTGGTATTGAATCGCGTCGAATTCAGGATGTTGCGTCAACACGCCATCGACATCCGGTCCGGAAACCACCAAGTCCTCGAGATTGGAGAACACAATTAACGTTGGTCGCCAGGCATCGTCCGCGATCGGTCTTTCTACATGGCGGTACAGATAATACCCGTCTTGCGGCTCCGCGGTAATTGAAACCGTAACCGAACGTCCGGCGCCAATTCCGTTTGAGCTGACCATCCCGTGCCACAGGACATGCCCAAAGCTTGTGGAAAACTTAGTCGTAAAGTCCGTGGAGGAGGCCAAATATCCACCGAAGGTCGCTTCGAGCTTTTCATTGATTTGAAGGCACGCGGTCGAACACATCAGGCCCGAGAAATCGATCGGGATTTTCAAGCTTTCGGGCTCAACCCCGGAAGCGATTCGGATCGGCGCTGTCCAAATGACCCCGTCTTTGTGGTATTCAACAGGAACACTGTATCCGGGATATTCGTGTTCCACTTGAGGCGGCGCGTCGGGCTCAAAATTCCCTGTGATTTCAAAAACATCAGACTTGGCCACTTTGATCACAGAGCGCAAGGGGCCACCCGGCGGCTGGGTCACAGAATAGATATGCCACCCTTCGGGAACTTCCGCTTTGAATCGAAGCTGGCCGCGCCCGGTTCTCGGATCTACCAGGAATTGCGCGCTCAGCGATGCGTCCTGTTGAACGACATTCCCGAAACCGCCGCTCTTGAAAAAATCGTCCAAGTCTTGGGCAGCGGCACCAGCCATAAACAGGACCGCTACGGCGAGCCCGAGTCCAGTCGTCACTCCGCATCGCCAAACGAATTGATACCGCGTCAAATCCAGGCCCCCTCTCAACTTGGGACTCGCTCGTTGCTCATTACCAGCCAAACCCGCTTATTCTACGAAAACTAACCGAAAAGGGTCAATTTCACTGAGCTAACTTGTAAATCGGCTTACAGAACTGGATCAGCCAAGCTTCGCCCCCGAACTTTGGCGATCAAATAGCCACAGAAACAGGCAATATGACGCAACCCCTACAATTTATTACTGGTCGTCCCAATTCACCTGGAACAATCCACTTGAGTCAGCCATCGCCGATGCCATCCCAACAGTGTTGAACTGGGCTGTCATCTGGCCGCCTTGAGAAACGGCAATGATCCCGCCGTCATTTCGCTTGAGCCGGTTGTCCAACACTTCCTTGACGGCTGCAACCACATCCGCATTGGCGTATTTCATGCGCGCTGCAATATCGTAGGCTACCGCATATCGGATAAACTCTTCACCGGTCCCCGTGCAGGATACGGCACAGGTCTGGTTGTCCGCATAGGTGCCGGCACCGATGATCGGCGTATCGCCAACCCGGCCGTACTTTTTGTTGGAAATTCCTCCTGTACTGGTGGCTGCCGCCAGGTTGCCATGCGCGTCCAACGCGACACAACCGACCGTCCCGTGATACACGCCGACGTCGTCGATGCTGATCTTGTCGCCGCCGTCGTCCGCCGTCCGATCTCGACGCCTGCGACGCTCCCAGGCTTCCCTCGTCCGCGGCGTATCAAACACGCTGGGGTCAACCAACTCGATCCCCTGTTCTTCCGCAAACGTTTCCGCGCCGTCACCAATCAAAAACACATGCCGCGTTTCTTTCATCACCATCCGCGCCAGAGAAATGGGGTTCTTGACACGCGACACGCCAGCCACGGCGCCACAAGCCAAGTTGGAACCGTCCATAATGGCCGCATCCAGTTCGTGACTTCCCACTGAATTAAAAACGGCGCCGATACCAGCGTTAAACTGCGGATCATCTTCCAAAAATACGACGACGGCTTCGACTGCCTCCAATGCAGTCCCTCCCCGATCCAAAATGCCCACGCCCAAACGCAAGGCTTGCTCCAGCGACTGCCGACGATTCTGGTTGGCCTCCGCCGAATATTGACGCGGGGCGGTGCCAGCTCCCCCGTGTAAAACAATGGCATAACGCATACGAGTCTGCTCCTCCGGCAAGCCTTCCCGGACCTCTTGGCTGAAACTGCTTAAAGGCCCCAATAGAGCCAGCCCCAATATCGCCAGTGACTTAGCACCGGCAAGAAATAACGAACAGTTGCAACCCGGAAATCTGGCCATCATGAGATCCTCCTGTTGGGTTTGATTGTAACTCGTTCATCCACCGAGTGGGGAGCACAACCATTCTGCGGGGTTCAAAGGAGTCATCCGAGTGTTAATCCTCGGCGCGACTGCAATCCCCGCACATCATGACAATCCGCGGCTCAAACTGACCAATGGATTCAACCAGGTCACTTTGTGCGGCCATCACTTCGCGAATGTCCTTATAAACGCCAGGG
>DAOLCX010000503.1:0-3162 GCA_035327685.1 Pirellulaceae bacterium
CCCGCCGAAAACAGCAAAATCGTCAAAATCCGCACGTTTCAATGGCAGGGATTAGGACCGTCGATGGCCTGAATAATCGGGGCGTTTGTGGGGTTTTGAGGCACAAGCCCTCAATTCGTTTTGACGGGTGAAACGTGGGGGCTCCGTCGGGACTATAATTCAGCGACAGCCCGGCAAGTACAGCCTGTGAGCAAATTGCTGTGGCGATCCAACGGGCAACTCTTTATGTAGATGATCATGATAAACGGCGACGATCCAGTGCGCAACAACCCCCATCGGATGGTAAGCAGTTCTGCGGAAACTGTTTATCTGGAGCGGTTGGGGAACGGCTTGATCGTAGCTGCCAAGGAGATGCCGTGGCTGCAATCGGCGGCATTCACGATTGCGATACCAGCAGGTTGTCGATTTGATCCGCCGGGGCAGCGAGGTTTGGCAAACTTCACATGTGAGCTGGTGTCGCGAGGAGGCGGTGGATTAACTCATCGCCAGTTCGTCGATTTCATGGAGAGCCAGGGTTGCCTATATTGGGCAGACGCCTCGAATTCCCACACTTATTTTGGCGGGGCTTTGCCGGCGGACAACGTCTATACCGTGTTGGAGAGATATGCCGGGTTGTTATTGAATCCAGCGTTACCCCAGGACCAGATGGACGACAGTCGCCGCGTTTGTTTTCAAGAAATACAGGCGATTGAGGACGATTTACCAGAACGCGTGATGATCGCGTTGCGAGATTTGCATTATGGTGAACCCGACGGATGGCATGCTGAAGGGAGCATGGATTCGGTGGAAGGGATTCAATGGGCAGACGTGGAGCGGTTTTATCGTCAGCACTACCAGCCAACGGGCGCGATTATCGGCGTAGCCGGAAACATCAAGTGGCCGGAATTGTTGAACACGATGGAGCGATTGTTTGGAGCCTGGTCATCTCGTACCACACCGGCTGTCACATCCGTGGCTGGCCGTCATGGCGCTATGCACTTGCCTTTTGAGAGTCAGCAGACCCATATCGGCTTGGCCTGGCCAGCCATTACCTATCGGCACCCTGATTATTTCTTGGCGCGAGCGGGGATCGGCATTTTGAGTGACGGCATGAGTTCACGTTTATTCCGTGAGGTGCGCGAGCGGCGGGGTTTGTGTTATGCCGTCTCGGCATCATGTCATACCTTGCGCGACAGCGGATGCATGGTGGCGTATTGTGGAACCACGCCAGCATTTGCACAGGAGTCCTTGGATGTGATGGTCGAGGAGATTCGGCGTCTCAAGGATGGTGTGACGGAGGAGGAATTGGCGCGTCTCAAAGTTCAGCTTCGCAGTCACTTGATCATGAAGCAGGAATCGTGTCGGGCGATTGCCGGCGGATTGGTGGGAGATGTCTATCATTTGGATCGTGCCCGAAGTTTATCCGAACTAAGTGCTCGCATCGAGGGATTGACCGTAGGTGCCGTGAATCGATTCTGGCAAGATTTTGAGATCGGACCATTTGATTTGGTCAATTTGGGTGAACACCCGTTGGAACTTCGCGATGGAATATCGGCAACAACAACTTGACAACGGTTTGACCGTTCTGGCTGAATGCAACGACCAGGCCCATTTTGCGTCCTTCGGGCTGTTTGTGCGCACCGGTTCCCGGGATGAATCAACTGCGTGGGGCGGGGTCAGTCATTTTCTAGAGCATATGGTGTTCAAAGGCACGGAACGGTTAACGGCAGATGAAGTCAATGTGTTACTGGATGAGTTAGGTAGCAGCAGTAACGCGCAAACCTCGGAAGAAAGTACGATCTATCACGCTTCGGTCCTGCCCGAGTTTCAGTCGAAGTTAGTCGAGGTGCTGAGTGAATTGATGCAGCCAGCCTTGCGAGTTGACGATTTTGAAACAGAAAAGCGCGTCATCATCGAAGAGATCATGATGTACCAGGATCAACCTCCATACGGTGCTCAAGAGATGTTGATGCAAGCCTATTTTGGCAGCCATGCCTTGAGTCAAAGTGTGTTGGGTAGTGTGGAGACGGTTGGCGCGCTGTCGCCAGATGACATGAGGCAATATTGGCGGCAACGCTATGTGCCTGACAATATGGCGTTGGTGGCAGCCGGTCGAGTCGATTTTGACTTGTTGGTTCAGGATGCCGAGCGGTGCCTGGGTCGTCAGGCCCAGGGACAAGCAATTCGCGAGGTGCATCCGGTGGAGCCCCAATTCGGCAGCCGCGCGATTTGCAAGGACAACTCCACGATGGAGTACTTCATGGAAATTGCTCCAGGACCGGCGACGGAAGACCCCGACCGTTATGCGACGCGTGTGTTGACCACGATCCTGGGTGGGGATGGTGGCAGTCGAGTCTATTGGGAGATGTTGGACTCGGGCGTTGCCGACGCGGCAGGTATCGGAAGTTACGAGTTTCAAGGAGCAGGCCTGATCATGAGTTGGTTCAGCGGCCCTCCTGAATCAACGGAAGCGAATCTGGAACGTCTGCGGCGCGTTCAGCAAAACGCACTTCGTGGGATTCAAGAGCGCGAGTTGGAACTAGCCAAGCAAAAAATCATCTCACAGATCCTCTTGGCCAGTGAGCGGACAGAAGCCAGGATGTTTTCCGTCGGTTGGCAGTGGTTAAATGGGCATCCGTTCTTGAGTCCGGGCCAAATTGCGGATCAATTTCGACGGGTGACGTTGGCCGATGTTTATCGAGTCGCTGAGGCCTATCCTTTGGGCCGCGGTCAATCGTTGGCGATTGGTCCGCGAAACGATGTGGCAGTTTGATGAAGGCCGTCGCCCCGTCGTTTGGTTGCCGTGAACAACTGGATGTCGTTTTCGGCGGCACTCTATTCATTCGAGTCGGTCCGGTTTGACACGCCGTGTTCACCGCTCGCAAATTGTGAGAAATACGGGCTAGCCGCCGCTCACCGGGGGAATCAGGGCCACCTCATGTTCTGGTTTGAGGACTTCGTTGCTCTTGGTATAGCGGCGATCGATCGCCAATGCCGAAATGGCCATGGCGCGGCGAAGCCCTGGGAATTGGTCGGCCAACGCACGTTTTAGGTCGGCGACGGTTGCCTGATCTGGAAGGTCCACATCGACATGGTCTGTCCCGGCGATCTCCTTCGCGGCAGCAAACAATAACACACGGACGGTCATGACAACACCAATGGTTCGTTAGTACGCAGAAACAG
>DAOLCX010000504.1:0-3161 GCA_035327685.1 Pirellulaceae bacterium
ACGAGCCGTTGGACGTTCGGACCGACCATCTGGTAGGCGATCAACACATCGGGTGCGCCCACGTCGGCCAGCATTTCCGCTTCGGCCACGGTGGCACATTTGTGGCGGGTAATGCCCAAGTCGAGTTGCCAGCGGATGATTTCACGCGTCTTGTGCGTTTTGGCATGAGGGCGCAGTCGTTCGGGGCCACCGGCGATGCGGATCATCTCCGACAGATTGTGGGCGACCAGGTCTTTGAAGATCAGCAGACCTGGGCTGAAGATGTCTTCAGGATGATCAATGCGATAGTCGTCGCTTCGCCAAGCTGTCATGGCCTCTCCGGATTCAGACAAAACGGTTACAATGTCGGTTTATAGATATTGGAAATGATGCCGCAAACGGAATTATGACACAACGCCGACTGCTGGTCACTGCCGCCCTGCCCTACACCAACGGACCGATCCATCTAGGGCATTTGGTCGAGTACATCCAGACTGACATTTGGGTCCGTTTTCACAGGTTGATCGGCAATCGTTGCATTTATGTGTGCGCCGACGATACCCATGGAACGGCGACGATGATCAGAGCTCGGACGTTAGGTCGCTCGGAAGAAGAACTGATCCGTGAGATGCAAGCCGAGCACGAGCGAGATTTCGCGGGTTTCGACATCAGTTTCGATCATTTCGGCAGCACGCATAGTGAAGCCAATCGAGAGTTGTGCCATCGGGTCTGGCAGTCTATCCGCGCCGCCGGGTTGGTGAAGTCACAGGACGTCCAGCAACTCTACGATGTCGAACAAGGGGTGTTCTTGGCTGATCGATTCGTGCGGGGGACTTGTCCGGTTTGCCGGGCGCCTGATCAGCCGGGAGACAATTGCACGTGTGGTGCCACCTATTCACCGGTCGATCTGATTGACCCGATCAGCACATTGTCCGGAACCAGGCCTGAATTGCGGGCGGCACCACATCTGTTCATCGATCTGGAACAACTCCATGACTTTTTGGAGGAGTGGACACAAAGTGGCGATCATGTGTCGAAGGAAATCGCCAATTACCTCAAAGGTCATTTCCTTGGCGACCCCCACTCGCCCGAAGGCCGCAAGTCGTTGCGCCCATGGGACATTTCTCGACCGGCCCCCTATTTTGGTTTTGAAATTCCCGATAGTCCGGGAAATTATTGGTATGTCTGGTTCGATGCCCCGATTGGATACATTGCTTCGACCAGTGAATGGTGTCAACGACACCAGGAAACGCTGGCCGATTGGTGGGAATCGCCGGAAACCGAGATTCATCATTTCATTGGCAAGGACATTGTCTATTTTCACACGTTGTTCTGGCCCGGAATGCTGAAAGTCGCCCGGTTCTCTTTGCCAACCAAAGTCCATGTCCATGGCTTTCTCACAGTCAACGGCGAGAAAATGTCCAAGAGCAGCGGGACGTTCATACAAGCTTCGACCTATCTGAATCATTTGGACCCATCGGCACTCCGATATTTCTATGCCTCAAAACTGGGGCCGAAAGTCGATGACCTGGACTTGAACTTCGAAGAGTTTGTCGCCAAAGTCAATGCGGATTTGGTCGGCAAAGTGGTCAATTTGGCCTCGCGTTCGGCCAGGTTCGTCGAACACAGCGGATTGTCCGATCGCTATCCAGACGATGAAGGTCTGTTTGCACAGTTTGCCGAAGCGGGGTCGTCCATCGCCGAAGCGTATGAAGCTTGCGATTACGCGCGGGCGGTGAAGTTGATAATGGAGCTGGCCGATCGGGCGAACGTCTATGTGGATCAGCATCGCCCGTGGGAGATCAAAAAAGACCCTGCACGTGCGGATGAACTCCGCGATGTCGTAACCGTGGTCCTCAACCTGTTTCGCCAATTGATAATTTACCTGGCCCCGATTCTCCCGAAACTGGCGGAGAAAGCCGGAAACTTGTTGCACGACCCGATCGTGCATTGGAGTCAATCGCAACAGCCGCTGATCGGGAAACCAGTGGCCAAATTTGAACATCTGATGAAACGAGTAGAAATGAGTGATGTGGAACAAATGCAACAAGAGACATTGGCATTGAATGCACCGGCAGGTGCTCAACAGGCACTCAGCGCGGACAGCGGCGAGGCCTTGGCCAAGGAACCTTTGGCCGATGAATGTACGATCGAAGATTTCGCGAAAGTCGATTTGCGAATTGCCCGGATCGTTTCGGCTGAGCCTGTGGAAAACGCCAACAAATTGCTCAAACTGACTGTCAGCCTGGGTGGCGATCAGCAACGGACCGTATTCGCCGGCATCAAAGCCGCCTATCGGCCTGAACAACTGGTGGGTCGCCTGGTGGTCGTCGTAGCCAATTTAAAACCGCGTCAAATGAAGTTCGGCTTGAGTGAAGGAATGGTATGCGCTGCTGGAGAAGGTGGAGCGAATGTCTATCTGCTCAGCCCCGATAACGGTGCCGTCCCCGGCCAACGAGTCCATTAAACTTGTCGGTGGCCTGCACCCTGTCCACGCCGGTTCTCACCCAAAGTCCGCATGGGGTGGCAGCGCAATGACTTTTGACAACCTTCGGTGATTCAGCGGACCCCTAATATGAATCTGGCGAGTCGAAGATCACTCTTGAATTGGTTGGCTGACCGGCTGATCCTGGAGCCGACGACGGAGCCAATCGAAACAGAAGATCGCCAGCGACATGTCATCTCCAGCACCATTGGAGAATTTGAATTGTGGTCCATTGGCCAACTGGCTCAGGAACAACCGGTTCAGCACTTGGTGGTACTAAAATTTCCGGGGACTGGTGGACGAGCCGAACGCGTTCGCCAACATCCGGCTGAGTGCTGGTCCGATGTTGCGGCGACCATTTATGCCGTCAATCCGCCGGGGTATGGCAGAAGCCCCGGAACCGCGCGGGTCAATCATATGGCCCCTGTCGCCGATGCGGCTTTTCAATACGTCACCTCAAAACATCCAAAGACACCTCTGCTGGTGGTCGGGAATAGTCTGGGATGCTTGCCCGCGCTCTACCTGGCCGCGCGTCAACGGGTATGCGGAGTATACCTTCGCAATCCGGCCGTCGTGCACCAGTTGATCCGCCAACGCTGGATATACAATTGGTGGAATGCTGGACTGGCCAGATGGCTGGCTCGATCGCTACCCCATGAACTGGACGCGTATGTGAATGCACCCCAAGCATCAGCGC
>DAOLCX010000505.1:0-3158 GCA_035327685.1 Pirellulaceae bacterium
TTTTGTGACGCCTCGGTCGAAACGCGCGCGGTTTCCGTTTGGATTGACCTTGGTGTCGCTGTCCTTTTTACTTGCCATGTTTTGCACGCGCGATCCCGTGTTGATTGTGGGATGGATGGCCCTGCAGACGGTCTTGCCCTGGGTCGAACTGCGGCGGCGAAAACAGGCTGCAAGTTTCTTCATGGGGCATCAACTGTTGTCAATCGCGTTGATCCTCGTCGGTTGGTTCGTCGGCCAAGGGCAGACTCCGGAATCCGTTCTCGGGATCTGGGGCGTGTCGCTGATCGCCAGTGGACTCTTGATCCGATGCGGTTGTGTCCCTGTCCATTGTTGGATGATCGACTTGTTTGATCGGGTGAGCCTAGGAACTGCGCTGCTGATGGTGGCACCTATGGCAGGTGCGTATGGCCTGGTGCGAATGGTTTTGCCCATTGCTCCCGATTCCATACTGCGTGGAATTGCTTTGGTGTCCCTCGTTACCGCCGTTTATGCGTCAGGGATGGTTTTGGTGCAAACGAGTACACGGCGTTTTTATTGCTATTTATTCCTGAGCAACAGCTCGCTGCTGTTGATCGGATTGGAGTCGTTGACTCCGGTCGGCCTGACTGGATCACTCAGTCTGTGGCTGTCGATTGGTGTGGCACTCACATCTTTTGGGATCATCATTCGGGCCATTGAAGGGCGGGTAGGTCGCCTGGCATTAGATCGCTTTCATGGTTTGTATGGCCAGATGCCATTATTGGCAGGTTTATTTCTGTTGGCTTTGCTGGCCAGCATTGGATTTCCCGGCACGATCGGATTTGTGGGAACAGAGTTGTTGATTGAAGGGGCGCTGGATGCGTATTCCTATAGTGGCATGCTGGTGGTGCTGGCGATGGCCATCAATGGAATTGGTGCATTGCGAGCATACTTCAAACTGTTCACGGGGACCACAGCCCCGGCCACGATTTCAATGCAACCGCGGATCAACGAACTTTTGACGATCTGGGCATTCTCCTTGACCATGATCGCCGGTGGCCTGTATCCCCAACCGGGAGTCATGATGCGATACCGCGCCGTCCATGAGTTGTTGAGGGAGCGCGCTGCGCATTTTGAGGAAATGAACTTGTCGCTATCGCACTATTGGGAAATAGAAGAATAAACAAACAAGGTGGACACCATGCATTCACAGCAACACAATGTTAACTCGAAAATAACCGAGAAGCCCGCCGGAAACTGGCAGGGATTTAAGAGGTATTGGCGGCACGATGTACTGTCCGGATTTCTGGTATTTCTGATTGCATTGCCCTTGTGCTTGGGAATTTCGCTGGCCAGCGGCTATCCGCCGATCGCGGGGGTGTTCACTGCAGTCATCGGAGCGCTGGTGGCCACCTTGATTTCCAATTCCGAGATGACGATCAAGGGGCCGGCCGCGGGCTTGATTGTGATTGCCGTCGGTTGTATCGAGTCTTTTGGCGGTGACGGGATTCTGGGTGGATGGAGCGATGCGGATATGTCGGCTTACCGCGCGGCGCTGGCCGTGGGAGCAGCAGCAGCCGTGTTGCAGATACTGTTTGGCTTTTTTCGCGCTGGGATCTTAGGCGAGTTCTTCCCGATTGCCGCAGTGCACGGCATGTTGGCGGCCATTGGTGTGATCATTATCGCCAAACAAATCCCGGTGGTGCTCGGCGTTTCGGCCAAGGGCGAGCCGCTCGAGTTGTTGCGCGAGATTCCTGTATTCGTCAGCGAAGCCAACCCGGCCATTGCGTTCATAGGTGTCTTAAGCGTCGCGATCATGTTTTTGTGGCCGCTGTTAGCTCGAGCCGTTTCATTCGCCAAGTACATCCCTTCGCCGGTGGTGGTCTTGGTCGTAGCCGTTCCACTGGGCATGGTATTCGACTTAATGCACCCGCATTCCTACGTGTTGCAGAATCATGAGTACCCATTGGGCGAACAATATCTCGTGCAGATGCCTGATCGAATGTTTGGGCTTTTTAGTGAGATGGCGACACCAGATTTCTCGGCCCTTTTTCAACCGGCGGCATGGAAATGGGTGATGATGTTTTTCATCGTTGGCAGTTTGGAATCTATCTTGAGTGCCAAAGCCATTGATTTGCTTGATCCTTAGAAACGAAAAACGAGTCTCGACCGCGACACGATTGCAGTCGGTACCGGCAATCTGTGCGCTGCGTTAGTAGGCGGTCTGCCGATGATTTCGGAAATCGTTCGCAGCAAAGCCAATATCGACAATGGTGCACGGACCAGATTCGCCAACCTGTGGCATGGTGTCTTTTTGTTGGCTTGTGTGGCTTTGATTCCCACTGTCTTGCACCGCATTCCATTAGCGGCGCTGGCGGGCATGCTGGTTTATACGGGTTTTCGATTGGCTCATCCGCAGGAATTCGTCAATGTCTATCGAATTGGGCGGGAGCAACTGGTCATCTTTGTGGTCACCTTGTTGGCAGTCTTGGCTACGGATCTGTTGATTGGCATCGCGATCGGGATTACCATTAAGCTGGCCTTTCATTTAGCCCACGGTGTCAGCCTGAAATCGCTATTCAAACCGGATCTGGAAATATCTGATATCGATGGTCAAACGGTTCAAGTCACGGTTGGTACATCGGCCGTATTCAGCAATTGGATTCCATTGCGACGTCACATCGAACAGTTTGGTTTATTGAATGGGAAGCATGTGCAAGTCGATTTTTCTCGAACGCGGCTGGTTGATCACAGCGTGATGGACAAACTGCACGAATTGGAATCCGACTTCAAACAGCGAGATTTGGAATTGCGGCTGGTGGGTTTGGATTCCCTGCAGCCGCTGGCAGACCATGCATTGGCGGCGCGCCGTAAAGGACTGATCGCTTACCGCCGCCTGACGATCTTGACTTCGCCTGAAAACGCGAGTGAATTGAAGGCGGCGTTGGACGAATTCGCTGATTACGAATATACGATCTGGGATGGTACGCGGAGTGGCGCGCGCGGGACTTACGATGATGCGGCCAATGATGGGAACCAGGTCCGCTTGGAAATCATTTGCACGCGTGATGATTGCGATATGATTATCGATTTTCTGAACCGCACCATGATTGCTCCGAGCGAAGCGATCATCTGCGTAGAATCGATCCGCGTGCTGGGTGGTGTACAACGCTTTGCACAACGAAAACAACGGCGGGCTG
>DAOLCX010000506.1:0-3148 GCA_035327685.1 Pirellulaceae bacterium
CCCCCCACACCCCGGCAGCCCGGCCTTCCCAAAAGGCCCCCTCCCACCCCGCCAGCGGCAACTGCCGCAATTGCTGCACGGTCCGCATTTCGCGCTCTGCCGCAAATAACAACCCGCCAATGGCCGACGCCGTGACGGCGGCCATGCCATACAACATATAAACGGTCCAGGTCGGTCGCTCCCACGGCGATTCGCGGAGGGCAAGCACCGCATAACCCAACAGCCAAACCGCGGCCCCCATCACCACGGCAATCGGGACTTGATGCCGCAATTCTTTCCACACGATCCGCTGCCAAATGGCGGTGTTCATCGCGAAGTCTCCTGACGAGTGCCTGGGTTTGCGGCCTCGGCAGACGGATCGCTACTGCGCCGCAAATAAGTCACAAAAATTTCCTCCAACGACGGGACATGCACCTCGATATGTGAAATCGCAGGATGCTCGCGCCACCGCCACAAGGCATCGGTGGGCGGTTGAGATACCATCGCCTGGAACTGTCGCCCGCGCTGCTCCACCAAAATCGTCTCCACATCCAGATCGGGGAGTGTTGTCTGACCTTCCGCCAGACTGATCGTCCACTGCTCCAAACGAGTTTTCAATTGTTCCAATCGCTCGCAAAGCAGGATGCGTCCCTCCTGCATGATCGCCACCACATCGGCCACCCGTTCCACTTCGCCGATTTGGTGGCTGGACAGCAACACGGTCCGGCCGCTAGCGGCCCAATCGACCATACTCTCCAAGAACCGGCGGCGAACGAGAGTGTCCAGTCCCGACGTCGGTTCGTCCAGAATCAACACTTGCGGTTCGTGAGCCAGCGCCAGGGCCAAGGAAACCTCCGCCCGCATGCCTTTGGATAAGTCGCGAATACGACGCTCGACCGGGACTTTGAAATCGGCAATGAGTTGATGATACTTGGGCGCGAATGTTTCGCCGTAAAAGCCAGAGGTAAACCAGCCGATTTCATTGACGGTCATCCAATCGTACAACACCGGTTGTTCAGGGACGTATCCTACCCGTCGGCGGATTTCGATCCCTTGCGATTGGCTGTCGAATCCCAGCACCTGGGCGCGACCGGAATCGAGGCTTTCCAAGCCCAATAACGCGCGGATCGAAGTCGTCTTTCCAGCGCCATTTTCTCCCAACAAAGCAAACACTGCTCCGGCGGGAACTTCCCAACTGACGTCATCCAGTGCGGCCGTTTTGCCAAAGCGTCGAACTGCGTTTTGCAGCGAGATCACGGAGCTCATTTGCGATCCTTTTCTGCCGCTCGTGCGGCCTTGAGTGCTGATTCAAAAAGTCGTTTGAGATCATCGTCGTCGATCCGACTGGAGCGGGCCTCAGCGATCACCTGGGCCAGTCGCCATCGAATCCACTCGTCTCGTTCTCGCCGGCAGATGGGGACCGCGTGGCGCGTGACCTCCAAGCCCGTCCCAGACACAGGTTCCACGACGTCCCGGTCTTGTAATTGGCGATAAGCGCGAGCGATGGTATTGGGATTGACCGCCAGGTCACGTGCCAATTGCCGGACGGAGGGGATCATCTCGCCTGGCTTGATCGATCCGTCGGCGATCAGAAACGAAAGTTGCCGCGCGATCTGTTCGTACACGGGCACGCCGTTATCCGCATCGATATGCAGGTACATGTTCCAGACCCTCGAATAAAACTTGCCCGTTCGCCATTCGCGAAGGGCCGCTGACTACTGTACTATCACTGTATGCGCAGCGCGAGCCCGGTGTCAAGCCCCAATTTTCTGAAAGGGACGTACCACAGGTGTTGCGGGGCGGAGGGGCCGTTTTCAAGCTGAAATTGCCAACGTGCCTATCCCAGAACCTAAATTTCAAGCCCAAAGCGCAAGCGAATGAACCCTTGGCCAACGCGGAAGCCCCGCTCTGGGGATAGGCGCAAAGATACACTGAACAGGTCTTCACAGTCCAGAAAGACCGTTGGCTTGCAATGAGGGGCAAGCTGGTATGGAGGGACGATGATTCGAATATCGCGATAACCACTGTCGCGAGTGTCCGCCATCATGTGAATGCGACGATTGCTCACTTCGACCACCCAATGCTCTTGGATTCCAGCATTCGCCTACAAATCCGTTTTCTCTTGAGGATCACTCATTAAACTGGTCTCGCTGACTTCGATCGACAGCAAGACACCAGCCGCCGTAGGCCTCCACCACCCATATCGGACGGGACTCGTATTTTCACGTCGCTACGTTGTGTTGACTCAAATGAACAGTCGGCCAGGCAACTCACATAGTCGTCGTGAATCGGGCCTGCTGGATTCATCATGCGAAGTTCTCCATGAATCCATTCGATCTTCTGGGGGCCGAAGCCATCGAAAGCTCCGTTTTCGACCATCGCATCGAAGTCAGTTCCTGAGGTTTATGCAGTGCGAATCATGTCTTGAATGGACCTCAGAGTTACAATATGGCGTCCCGGTTTTCCTTTGAGTAACCGTTTACGGCATTGGAGAACGATTGTTTTCCATGGTTCATCTTTCGAAGATGGTAAATCCAGCCAGGGTTTCGAACCATTGAGAACCATTGTTCTACCATGCTGCCATTCAGCCGGATGCCGTGAAACGTGACTCCTTCGAACAGCGTCGACAGTTTATCATCTCAAACGACACCTTGTCGTTTCCTCATCCAAGAGTTCCACCTCCGATTTCACGGCCTGGTGATTTTAAAATGAGGGTCGGCTTCGGTACGGTGGCGCGCTGGAGTTAACAATATTTCGTGTAAGTGACTTCGGGTTTGACGCGCGGGTAGGCCGTGTAGCGGCCACTGCGATCAACCATAAAGCGAAGGTGCGTTTGTCCGGTTTGTCCGGCCGCATCGGTCGCTTGAACCTCCAAGTCGTGTTCACCTTTGGCCAACGTGTCACCGGCGATGGGGCCGGTCCATAGAGACTGGTCTTTTCGCTTCAATTCGAACCACGGTCCGCCATCAATGCGGCCGCGGGCCGTTTGCACCGGTTCGCGGGACCAGGTTCGCACGCGGAATTCGACAGGCCCGCTGACGATATGTCCACCGTGCCGCGCCAGGGATGATCCTTCGCGAAGTTGGCCAGGCGCGTGTTCAGCAGGGCCGCGAGCTGGCTGGCGACGTTGGCACGAAGCGCCGGATCCGGATTCGTGCCGGCCATGTCG
>DAOLCX010000507.1:0-3143 GCA_035327685.1 Pirellulaceae bacterium
AACCGACGGAGACCCATTGACGATTGCCGAAGTCGTCGGGGAAGTGCGCATTGCCGCTCCGGGGGGAGGACTGGTCGGAGATTGTGACGGCGATGGGATCCTCTCTGCGGCCGACGCCCTGTGCGCCCTCAAGATGTCCGTCGGCCTGCTCGACCCGCGCCCTGTCATGGATGTGGACCGCGATGGCCAGGTGACATCGAGCGACGCACGAGTCATCCTGCAACAGGCCCGGTAGAGGCAAATGAGTCAAGAGCCCTTTGTCCAAATCACATGAGGGGCCAATCTGACTCCTGACGTTTCAACCTTAGAATAACCCCAGAGTCTCTCAATGGAAATCACTGAACATCGCGGAGCACGATGGGCTTGCGTCATGAACGCATTTTTGATTTGCGCACTTGCCTTCGCGCAACCGGCAGTCGGGCAAGGCCCTGCAATTTTTCGTGTGACCGACGTCGAAGTTGTCGCCGGAGAATACTTTGACGTATCCATTCAAGGCGATCAACTCGCCGGGCTGGGAGCGTTTCAGTTCACTCTTTCATGCGATCCGCCCTATGCCACCTTCGACGAGGCGAAGTTGGCTCCGGTTGTGAATGGCCTGATTGAATCGCATCGGAATTCTCAGGGATCGCTGCGAATCAAGGTTGTGCTTGGTGAACCGTTGTCCCAAGATGGCGCGCTGGTAATCGCCCGCGGCAAGCTGGTGGATGATGCGACGACTCGTTCCATCGATTCCGATTTGCATGGCTGGTTTGAGGTGGAAGAACTGCGCGCCTGGACGTACGAGCCGATCATGGAGATTGCCGCAGAAGGTCAGCGTGGGCAGATTTCGATTCGCACAAGTTCGCCGGGCATTCCCTCCTGGTTGTACGCCGCCATAGGTGGGGCCGTGTTGATCTTTGTTTTGGCCCTGCTGGCCATTCGGCGCAGTTCGAAACTCCGTTGACCGGCGCTTCGGGAGCCATCAAATTGGTCCGCCGATTCCTCAACCGCGATCGTGGCCCCAATGCAACGTCGAGTCGTTTCCCGGCTTGTAGGAACTCTGAACAAATCGTCAGTCGGGCCAATTGAGACCGAGTTCATTTAACTCATTGCGCAGCCGATCCAGGTGAATGACTGGGCCATTGGCGGGAAACGTCCCCACGGCAAGTGTCGCTTGATCAGGCGAAAACGCGAGCGAGCGAATCCGGTCGGAGACTTGGCGGAATTCCGCGACGGGCTGCCAGGTAGAACAGTTCCACAGGATGACTGTTCCCAGTTCGCCTCCGGATGCCATCAACTGGCCGTCATGGCTGAACGTCACGGCCCACACCGATTCGGTGTGACCCGACAACCATTGTGGCTCTGGGAATGTTGGCTCGTCTTGTTTGAGGCCAGGCGCCGTGTCGTCGGATGTCACAGGACCTAACAACTCATCCACACTCCAGAATGCCAGATTGTGGTTGCGGCTGGCCCCCACCAAGACCTTGCCGTTGGGGTGAAATGCCAATTTGGGCAGGGGCGCGTCAAACCTTCCCAAGCGCCAACCCTTGACCTTCTCGTCCAGTTTCCACAGCCAGACTTCGCCATCCAGTCCGCTAGTGACCATCAGCGGATGGAGTGGATGAAACGCGATCGATACAACCAGCCGGCGATGTGTTTCCAGGATGGCCGACAATTGATTTTGAGCTTGATCCCAAACATGGACGCGACCGGGCGACTGGCCTTGACCGTCCAGTGGTAACGACGAACCCGCCGCGAGCCAACGTCCATCTGGACTGAAGGCGACGCACCACGCTACATCCGCCCCAAATGCTTTCGTTTCCAACAGGGACAAGGACGCCGCGTCCCACAATTTCACTGTTCCATCATGTCCTGCCGTCGCGAACATTCGCCCGTCAGGGCTGATGGCTGCTCCCCACACCAACCCATCGTGGCCTCCAGGTATCAGCGTATCAGCAATGTTAATCCACACTCCGGTAGTGCTTGTAGTGGAAGCCCCTACCCCGGCATCCTCCAGCAGGCTGGCCAGTTCCTCGACCGCGACCACCCGCAGACCACCTGCTTTGGAGCACAAATACAGCGAGTGGCCGCCGGGACCGAAGGCCAGCGTATGATCGCCGGTCGCCTCCATGTTGGCCAACAGCCGCCGTTGACTGATATCCCACCAGACCGTTGGATAGTCGAAGCGACTCAATGCAATCCATGGCCTTCCCGGATGCCAGACAATGTGATCGGCAACCGCCGGCCCTCCGTGATCGAGACTAAGCAGGAGCGATTGTTCCTCGACATTCCAAATATGAACGCTGTAGTCGCGCGCCGCACCGGCAACCTGCAACTCGTCCGGAGCCGAGGCCAATGCGACAACGGGCGATCGATTGCCACTCAGCCGTCCTCGCAATCGCCCATCAGCAGTTCCGCGCACTTCCAGGCCGTGTTGCTCACTGGAGACGACAAAATAGTCCGGAGTCATCGCCGCCGCCAAGACCGTCCGATATTCCCAGGATTCCTCCCACGCCAAATCAAACGCCGACTCACCAACCCTCCAACCTTGGACCCCTGACTCACCGATAACGATTAGAAGGCTGCCATCCCGGTTGGCGATCAAACGGTCGATCTTGCTCAAGTTGACGCGGGCATCAGCACACTGTTGACCGTCGTCGTTCCAGAGTCGAATGATGCCATCCTCTCCCATCGTCAACCACTGTTGCCGACTGGCAACAAACAACAATGCGATCACCGGTGACGTCCCGGCCGACCATTTTGCAATCGGAAGTCGCGTGTGCGTGGTCCATAATTGAACCTGTGGTTCGGCCTCGTCCCCGTTTTGCCGCACAATGGCTACTCGATACCCGGTTCCATCCAGGGCGATCAAGTGAATGGGCGGCGGCGAAAGCGACCGCGATCGCATCAAATCGTGTGCGGCAATGTTCCAAACCCGGTTGCCATCAAATACTTGATTGTTGCCAAACGCCACGACCTCCGCATTAAGTCGGCTGCCGGTCACGCCCGGTGGATTCCACCTTCTCCACAATCGAATCCGCCCATCGACGTAACCGGCAGCCAGCGTTTTTGAATCTGCCGTCGAGTCGATGGATAGCACGCCCGGATAGGCACCGGAGATAACCGCCCGCGGAGTATCGGAATCGCTCCAAAGCCGAATGGTT
>DAOLCX010000508.1:0-3123 GCA_035327685.1 Pirellulaceae bacterium
AGTCCGCCACGCTGCCCGCAGCCAGCGCTGCCTGGAACTCCTTCCGGCTCACATTCGGTTTGGTCCCGGCATAAATGCGCGCACCTGGATCTGCCTGTAACACGATCCAAGCTTCCGATTTGCCCAGATCGGGCGGATCGAGCAACGCCGCCTGCCGGTCATTCGGGTGGACTTGCACTGACAAGTCGAGCCGTGCGTCAAGAAATTTGAGTAAGAGCGGGAACCGGCCGCGGAGGGACTCGGGAATTTCTGGGCGATGAATTTCCTCCCACACACGCTGCCCTACCAGTTGCGGACCCCAGGCGGCCATAACTTGCTGAAGCGACCAGCCATGGAGCGGTCCGTGGCGAACGATGCTTTGCGCCTTGGCGTGATCGACCACTTCCCAACTCTCGGCCCACGTTCCTGCGCCGCTCCCCTTTCGATACAAATCCCGCAATTTCCAACCGCCCCACAAGTATTGCTGCATCACCGGGATGAACTGCAGAGGATACGGTTTGACTGCCGACATGATGACTCCGCTCGCCAATTACTCGTTCGATGGTACGGGGTTCGTCACGGATCGTTGAAACTTTTGCCAATCGCGCTCCGCTGAGACAGCCAAGGGATGTTGCACGGCGCGATAGGTTGCAGCCCGCAGTTCCAACAACTCGGCCGTCCATTCTGGATTTGGTTCCAAGTCGGCGAATGCAGCCGCCAAGATTTCAGGACCGGCGTGTTGCGCCACGCGAATGCGCAGCATTACACGGAATGGCTCATATCGGTATTCGGCGAAAGGATGGACGAGTGTGGCGGCAATTCGTTCGGCCGCCGACGGATCGACCCGCGCCACATCGATTGCAGCCCCCAATGCCGGATCGAGGAACACCGTCATCATCCACGGATCGTCGGCCAATCGTGTAAATAGGCGGACCAGCTCATCGGTCGCCGATGGAATATCACCTGCGCGGTTGAAATACACAGCCCGCAAAGCTCCACACTCCGCCGGGCATCGATCCATGGCCTCGTCGAGTAACTTCAGGCATTCCTCACGCCCCAGTTCGGCATAGGCATGGGCCAGCACCAGTCGTTGGATTTCGTTGCGCGGCGGCAAATAGCTCACGGGCCAGCTCGCCACAACTTGGGCAAAATCGTGTTGGTCATAAAAACTGATCGCACGCACGACCTGCCGCCGCTCACCGTCCGCGACCAACGAATTAGGAGTGAAACTTCGGTGCATCAGACTCGTTTCGTGCTGGTGGAGTTCGATCAGATCCCAATCGGGTGGGCTACCGCTGAATGGGACGCGGTGCAAGCCATCAGCAGCAATGTGCATCCGCAAGGTATCCAATGAAAATGGGGTCATCATGCCCACGGTCTTGGCGAAACGGTACTCCAACACCGTGCGGTCGTCGGTGTTCAATATGCTTGATGGTCGCCGCTGAATTTCATCCGCCAGCGCCGAAGCAGCCACTAATTGAGCCATGAATCCTTCGACACCCTCGACATACCACGCGCGGCGCATCGCTTCGCGAACAGCGGGGCAATCCAGCCGGCGGTTCAATTCCTCCACGTTGTATTCGACGGCCCGTTTGTAACAAATTAACTGCATGTCAGAACGACCTGTCTGCCAGATTTCCACGTGGGGGAAAACCGAGCGAATCGTGGCCAAAACGATTTCTACGGTTTCGACGTCGATCTCATAAGCTTGAACAAACTGGACGAATACCCCGTCATCGCGCAACCGCTGGAAAACGGCTCGGTAAAACTCTTGAGTATAGAGTGTCGCGATTCCGGCCCGGTAAGGATTGGATGGTTCCGAAACGATCACATCGTAGTCTTTCCGGACCGTCAACATATGTTCCCGAGCATCGTTATAAATACGTCGCACACGCGGGTGGTTAAGTACATCCCAATTGAGTCGGTGCGAACGCCGAGCCATTTCATCGACGGCCGGTTCTATTTCCAGCACTTCGACCGACTCCATGCCGCGCATCTCGGCCAACCAGCCGGCGGTTTCTCCAGTTCCCAAGCCGACCACCAATGCCTGCTTCGGTTGCGGGTGAAGGACGGCACCCAAAATGGCCATCCCTATCTGAGTGGGCGCATCGCGCAATGCGTTGCCATCGTTCTTCCCGTTAACAAAAAAAGACAGGCCATCATTGGTCACCAAACCGACACTCGACTCGACACCATCGGCTTCCCAAATTAATGAACGGCGCCGGTTGTTTGACCAGTTCTGGAGTTGGTTTACGTTGTCGGCGGGAACACGAGTCCGTGCGGCCCCGATCCCGCTATGTCTCCAAGCCGCCGTGGGACCGGTGGCAAATAAACAGCCGAGTGTGATGGCGACTAATACTCCAGCGATCCCCATGGCAGGTAAACGGCGCGCATTGCGCACGACAACCACCACACAGGTGGCCGCCAAGGCCACCGCAATGCCTCGCCACAATCCGAGTGCCCCCAACATTGGAAGCCCACCAAAACCGGCGGCTAACGAGCCGACAATCGATCCGCCAGTGTTCCAGGCGTACGCCGTTCCGATATGTTGACTCACTTCGCGGCGTCCCTGTCCGAGCAATGCAATCAACAAGGGGAACTGGATGCCGCTGATAAACGCCACCGGAAATGCGACCACGCCAGCGATCAGCACCCACCCCCATACCAGGATGCCAAACCCGGTCGCGGTCTGAGACATCGCCCCGGCCCAAATCGCCAACCGATCACCAAGGGCGTACGGCACAATCGCCAACACGGCTTCACAGCCCAGCGTGACAGCCAGCGCCGCATAACTGGGACGAATCACGCGAAACAGAAGGTGATAAAACAATCCGCCTAAACCAATTCCGGCCAACGCGACGCACAAGATCAGGCCAAACGTATAAGTCGTGCCACCCAGGATCGGCGCCAACATCCGGTACCAGACAATTTCCAGCGCAAAAAACGCACAACCCACGACACCAGCCACCACGTATATCAACATCCGATTGCTGCCATCCTTGGTCTCGGAGTGAGAACCGCCAGAGGATAAGCCTTCTGAAATAGGGTCACGAGACGGCGACTTAGTGGGACTAGTCACGGCTTGGAAGGGAGCCGCGGGAGATGTTTCATACTCGTCATCGTCTTCATTCGCTCCCATCAAGC
>DAOLCX010000509.1:0-3108 GCA_035327685.1 Pirellulaceae bacterium
TGATGTCTGACGACTTAACCCAACAACAATCGACGCTCGACCAGGCACAAGCTCGCGATTTGAGCCGCGGCCAGGCCAAGCCGCCCGCCGAATTGCCCGGTTTTCGCTTATTGGAGCACTTGGGTTCCGGTGCCTTCGGCCAGGTTTGGTTGGCGGTGGACGCCAACACCAGCCGTCGTGTGGCCATCAAGTTTTATACGCGCCGTTCCGTCGCGGACATGGAAAACCTGGCCAAGGAAGTACAAAAACTAGCCGCCCTTTCGACCAACCGATATGTCGTGCAACTGTTGGGTGTCGGGTGGGAAGCCGACCCGCCCCACTATGTCATGGACTATTTGCCGCGCGGCTCCTTGGAGGATCGTCTGCGTCAAGATCAAACGATTCCAATAGACGAAGCCATCGACTTATTTCAAGAAATCGCTACGGGGCTGATGCACTTGCACAATAAAGGGATTCTGCATTGTGATCTGAAGCCCGGCAATGTGTTGCTGGACCAGGACAATAAACCTCGTCTGGCCGATTTTGGACAATCGCGGCTATCCAATGAAGTGACACCGGCGCTGGGAACTTTGTACTACATGGCTCCCGAGCAGGCGGATTTGAACGCGGCCCCGGATGCGCGTTGGGACGTGTACGCTTTGGGTGCGATCTTGTATGTGATGCTCACGGGTCAGCCGCCCTATCAGAATGAAACACTGTCGCAAGAGCTGGAGTCGTCTGCGACGATTCAGGAGCGATTGGAAACCTACCGCCGCTCGTTGTTCCGCGCTGGAGCGCCGACGCGGCATCTCAAAGTCCCCGGCATGGACCGGATGTTGGCCGAGATTATCGAACGCTGCCTGGCAGCCGATCCCAAACGGCGTTACCCCAGTGTACAAAGCGTATTGTTGGCTTTGCGGCAGCGACAAGAAGTGATCAATCGCCGCCCTTTGGTGATATTGGGTCTGGTCGGTCCCGTGTTATTGATGGCGGTGATGGGGATGTTCGGCCTGTCGGCCTACCGACAAGCCGTCGGGGATTCGGACCAGGCGATTATTGCCAAGGCCACCGAAAGCAACTATTTTGCTGCGCGACTGGCGGCCCGCAGCGCCGCCGGTCAAATTGAAGATTACTTTCGAGCTGTCCGTGAACTGGCCTCGGACAGCGTCTTGGCCAGGCAGTTGGAACTGCTCAATGCCGACGAGACTCTACACGCACTGCGACAGTCATTGGCGGATCCTCATCTCAATTTTGATATGGAACTTGAACCGCTGCGTGAGTCTTTGCGCGAACATCCGACGCGGCTGGCCTTGCAGAATCTATTCAATACACGCACCTCGCAGATTCCGGTCAAGCGAGCGGCCAGTTGGTGGATATACGATCTGTACGGCAATCAGGTGGCGAACATTTTTGACTCACTGAGCGAAGCTGAGGAAGCGCAACGCGTTGAGACCATTGGTCGAAACTACAGTTTCCGGTCGTATTTTTCAGGCACGGCCGACGACTTGATCGACCGTCAAACGGTTGATGGCACGCGCAAATATCTGGTGGAAACAACCCTGTCGGCGCGCCGTTTTACTCGCCGGATGCATTTGTCGGCGGTGTTTTTGAGCGAAGCCACCAATACTTGGAAAATCGGCTTCTCAGCGCCCTTGCGGCGAGGAGACGAAATTGTCGGAATTGTAGGCTTGACCGTCGAAATGGGGGACTTTGTCGAGTTTGAATCGGGACCCAGTCAGTATGCCGTCTTATTTGATCAGCGACCGGGCGAGCATCATGGCTTGATCTTGGAGCACCCGCTGTTCAAAAACCTGTTGCGAGACGGTCGCATGCTCCCCGCAGAACTCGCCCAATGTCGAATTCCTAATTCCAGCTTGATGTCCGATGCCATCTTCCTCGATCCGGTGGGGCAGACTGCCATCGGTCAGGACTTTAGAGTTCCTATGATCTATGGCCTGGCCAGAGTTGAATACATGGCTCCGGATACCAGCGGATTGCAACAACGCAGAAGTTCCGGATTGGCCGTGCTGGTCCTCGAAGATTATGAACAGGTCATCAAGCCCTCCCACGACTTGGGTGGCCGGTTGGGGCGATTGGCCCTGATTGCCAGCGGATTTCTTGTGGCCGTATCGGTCACGATGTGGATTTTCGTCGTGCGCATGTTGCGGCAATCTCGTCGCCAGTTGGCGAAAGTTTTTGGAGGCGGAGGTGATGGCACTGCGTCACTTCACTCGGATCGTGTGAGCGCTGCCAATACCGATCGATCCGAGGATGTTACCGAGGCCCTCTAGATGCGGAGCCCATTGTGAATCTCTCATCTTTGATTGACCACGCCATCTTGCATCCCACTCAAACGGACGACGATGTCCGCCGCGGCTGTCAACTGGCTGACCGCCTGGGCCTGTTTAGCGTTTGCGTTAAACCCTACGCTGTTCCCTTGGCCGCAGCGCTATTGCGCCAATCGCAAACCAAAGTAGGAACCGTGATCGGTTTTCCGCACGGGAGTCCTCCGAGTGACATCAAATTGGCGGAATCCCTGTGGGCCCTCGAGCGCGGGGCCGTGGAACTCGATATGGTCGTCAACATCGGCCAGGTTCTGGCGCGTCAGTGGTCGGATGTCGAGCGCGAGATTCAGGTGATTGCCGAGGCAGCGCATGTTCACGCCGCGATTGTAAAGGTGATCTTCGAGACAGACTTGATTACACAAGATGAACTGAAGCGTCAGTTGTGTCATGTCTGCGAACAGGCGGGTGCCGACTTTGTCAAAACGTCCACCGGTTTTGGATTCGTAAAGCAACCCCACGGGCACTATGACTATGTCGGTGCGACGATCCATGATGTGCAGTTGATGCGCGCGGCCTGTTCGCCGCGAGTCGGCGTGAAAGCTTCGGGTGGAGTCCGAGATTTTGCGCAGGCCATGGCCCTTGTCGAAGCAGGGGCTAACCGATTGGGAACCAGCGCGTCGGAGGCGATTATACAAGGATCGGCACGCGATGCGTCGGGCTATTGACTCATGAAGTGCATCTCGCGGCAGAGATTTCCTCAATCAGTACGGCGGGGGCCCTTGCCCATCTTGTCTTCCCCAAAAAGCAAAACCGGCCCCTTGGGGGGGGCCCCTTTTTTTTTTTT
>DAOLCX010000510.1:0-3107 GCA_035327685.1 Pirellulaceae bacterium
CTGGTCCGGGAATCATTCAAGGCCAAGTCCCAGGAGCGGGTGTTCCAGGGGCGGGAGTGCCTGGCGTAGGGGTCCGGCCTCCGACTCCCCCAGCAGCACCGTTGTTGATCGACATTGTCGCTGGAGCCGGCGCCTCCGATCCGAGTGATTTCACTAACGTCAACGGCATCATGTTTTTTGTTGCCTTCCGTTCAGATGTCGGGCGCGAGCTGTTTAAATCGGATGGTTCGATTGCCGGCACGAGTTTGGTCAAGGACATTCGGCCCGGCTCTCAAGGCTCGGTGCCACAATTTCTGACGAACGTCAATGGCACCTTGTTTTTTTCGGCCATCGATGGCACACACGGTCGAGAATTGTGGAAAAGTGACGGGACTACTGCCGGGACGGTGTTGGTGCAAGACACGGTAGTTCGCCCGGATCGAGCCAACCCGCAACAACTTACCAATATTAATGGCATCCTGATGTACTCGGCCGTCACTCCCGCCGCTGGACGTGAACTTTGGAGGTCCAATGGGACCAGCGCGGGGACGGTGTTGGTGAAAGATATCAATCCGGGACCGGCCAGTTCCAATCCATTGTGGCTGACTAATTCGAAAGGCATCTTGTTGTTTAGCGCATTCGAGCCAGTGGCGGGTCGCGAGTTGTGGCGCAGCAACGGCAATTCGGGCGGAACGATTTTGCTCAAAGACATTCGGCCTGGAGTGGCAGGCTCGTATCCTTCACATTTGACCAACGTCAAAGGAATCGTCTTTTTCTCGGCCACTGACGGAACGATCGGCGCCGAGTTGTGGAAAAGCACAGGGACAATGGCGAATACAGTGTTGGTGAAAGACATCCGGTCGGGTGCCGGGGCTTCCAGCCCGGCCCACATGACGAATATCAAAGGAAACGTGTTCTTTGCTGCTGATAATGGCGTCTTGGGCATTGAGTTATGGCGCAGCAACGGAGCCGCAGCGGGAACGACTTTGGTCAAGGACATTCGTTCGGGAAGCGAATCTTCCGACCTGGCCAATCTGACGAACTTGAGTGGCATGTTGATGTTCACGGCCGACGATGGCTTAAGTGGCAACGAATTATGGCGCAGCAATGGTCGAGATGTGGGAACGGTGCGCGTCCGCGACATTCGCGTCGGGCCGTTGGGCGCCCATCCGATGTATCTGGTGAATCACCAGGGAATGTTGTTCTTTTCTGCAGACAACGGGCCAGCCGGTCGTTAACTGTGGCAAAGCACGGGATTCGGACCCAATACCACGCTCGTGGCGAACATCAATCCGGGGAATGCCCATGCCAATCCCAGGTTCATGACGAGCGCGGGGACAACACTGTTCTTTAACGCCGACAATGGCACGCATGGTCTGGAACTGTGGTCGCTGTCCAACGCCCAAGCTTCGGCAATGCCAATGGCGGCTCAGGGCGGTGGCGAGGTTTCAGTGTTTGGTCAAGCGAGAACTTTTCCCAACCTTTCCGTCCCCTCCAGACTGTCGCCAGCCGCTGGGTGGTGGGCTTTGGAGGCTTTTCCACGCGATCATGAATTGGTTGTGAGGTCCTCCAATGTCGTGTCCGTCGCTGATTTCCGCACTGGACCTCATTCCAGGCAACCACTGAACCTACCAATAAACGAGTCAGTCGATTCGATTTTCGACTTCGACACATTGCCGGGAGTGAATCCGGTGTGGAATCGTCGCGGTTGGAACCAAGATGAAAGGATTGAGTTCAACCGGAATGCCAAAAACGAATCATTGCATGAGATCGATGGCATGATTTGCGAAACGGGTCTTGGCTCCGAATGCTGGTTCGATGTGGGCGAATTGGACTAAAACTGTCGCGTTTCATAGAATTCGTTGAGTTGGGGATTGAGGGATCAGTTGAATTTGACCGGTCTGCTCCCAACGTCGAATGCAACGTTGGTAGAACTGGTCCAACAGGATATCTCGCCCATCGCTGTGATGCGATTGTTTTTTAACTGAGTAGCCTTATTTCATCAGAAAGGGGCAAAACATGTCTTCAAAGAGTCACGATGCCGATCCTAAAACATTGGTTGCAGTTTTTGACAGTTTGAAAACCGCAAGTGAAGCCGTGGTGGCGCTGCATGAAGCGGGTTTTGATGCGCAGCGCGTGGAGTTGATTCACCACGCTTTGGACGAAGAGTCTGCGGAGGTGTCAACGCCGCCTGTCCATGAGATCACGGCGAGCGTCATGGTTGACTCCGCAGAGAAGTGGGGTGCCATCGGGGCAGGGACGGGTGCCGCTGCCGGGTTGATCATTGCCGCGGCCACAGGTTTTCCGGGAGTTGCCTTGGGGGCTATTTTTGTGGGGGGCTTGGCGGGAACCTTCTTTGGCGGAATCGCCGGTATCGATAACGCATCGCGCGATGACTCCGTCGATTTGCCGACCTTGGAAGAGTACCGGGAAATGGTCGAACAGGGCCTGGTATTGGTCACTGTTCGCGGCACCCACGCCGAAGTGATGCGGGCCAAGGACGTACTGGTTTCGCGGCCGGCAGTTCGCAGCCACGTTTTTCCGTGGCACGGGCACGATTATCACGAACACCCGAGATGATTCAACCGCGCGTCTCCCAGGCAGTGAATGAGACGCAGATGTTGAGTGAAGAGTCACGCGTGGTCAGAATTTGAGTGGCATCGCCTGCGTTGATTGTCAGGAGCAAGCGTGAAAGATATTTCCGTTGATCGGCATGGTTCATTGGCTGAAATTCGGCCTGGAACCGCAAATAACGCGTTTACTCCTGAGTAGCCGAATTTCTGCCAGGGCCAACCATTTCCCGAAGCTACTTTTTCACCCGTTCTTCAGCCTTCTGGAAACAAGTTGGTCGACAAGTATCGCTCGCCCAAGTCGGGTAAGACAACCACTATCAACTTGCCTTTATTTTCTGGACGACGAGCGACCTGGATCGCAGCCCAAGCGGCGGCTCCGCAACTGATGCCGCAAAACAGTCCTTCCTCAGTCGCCATCCTGCGTGCCGTCTCGGCGGCATCTTCGTCTCGAACAGTGACGACTTCGTCGATCACATCGACGTTCAAGGCGCCGGGGATGAAGCCCGCACCGATCCCTTGGATCGTATGCCGCCCAGGTTTGATGGGCTCGCCATT
>DAOLCX010000511.1:0-3106 GCA_035327685.1 Pirellulaceae bacterium
GCCACCGGCGGGGGGGTGTTGAAGACGTAAGATGCCGGTGAAAGTGGGACCAATATCTCGGACGGATTTTTTGGCGGATCGATCGGCGCGGTGGCTGTCGCCCCATCCGATCCCAAAATCATCTATGTCGGCGGAGGCGAAAAAACGGTGCGCGGGAATGTCTCGCATGGCGACGGCATATGGAAGTCAGTCGATAGCGGGAAGACCTGGCGACATCTCGGCTTGGCCGACTCGCACCACATTCCGCGCATTCGCATTCACCCCAAAAATCCTCAACTGGCCTATGTCGCGGCGCTTGGGCACCTGTACGGGCCTAACGACGAGCGGGGCATTTATCGATCTCGCGACGGCGGCGAGTCGTGGGAACGTATTTTATTTGTCAACGCCGATGCCGGGGCGGTCGATTTGATTCTCGATCCCCATAACCCCGACACCATTTACGCGACGACATGGCGCGTGCGCCGCACACCGTACAGCTTGGAAAGTGGCGGCGAAGGATCAGGCTTGTGGAAAAGCACCGACGGCGGGGAGACCTGGACCGAGTTAACGCGCAACAAAGGCTTGCCACAGGGAACGGTCGGCATCATCGGCGTCGCGCCTTCGCCGGTGAATCCGCAACGGGTGTGGGCGATTGTAGAAGCCGAAGACGGAGGATTGTTTGTCAGCGACGATGGCGGAGAGACCTGGCGCTTAACCAGCGATGACCGCAATTTGAGGCAACGGGCCTGGTACTATACCCGTGTCTATGCCAGCCCCCGAAACGCCAACGAAGTCTATGTTTTGAATGTTTCGTTCCACCGTTCGACGGATGGCGGTCGGACCTTTCAATCGATCCGCACTCCCCACGGCGATCACCACGATTTGTGGATTGATCCCGCCGATCCCAATCGAATGATCATCGCCGATGATGGTGGGGCACAAGTTTCATTGGACAACGGCGCCACATTCTCGACCTACATGAATCAACCGACGGCCCAGTTCTATCGAGTGACGACGGACAACCACTTCCCGTATCGGATTTATGGGGCTCAACAAGACAATTCGACGGTCCGCATCTTTCACCGCACGGCTGGAGGGGGACTCGATGAGAGCGCCTGGGAATCGACTGCCGGGGGAGAAAGTGGCCATTTAGCCCCCGATCCGCGCGATCCGGAAGTGGTTTACGGCGGCTCCTACGGAGGGTTCTTGCAGCGACTCGACCACCGCACCGGCCATTCGCGGCTGATCAATGTCTGGCCAGACAACCCGATGGGACACGGTGCGGGAGACTTGAAATATCGATTCCAATGGAATTTCCCAATCGTCTTTTCGCCACACGATCCGCAGGTGCTGTACACTGCTGGAAACGTGTTGTTCAAAACCGTGGACGAAGGCCAATCGTGGACGGCAATCAGTGGCGACTTGACGCGCAATGAGCCTTCTAAGTTGGGACCTTCAGGCGGGCCGATCACCAAAGACAACACCAGCGTTGAGTATTACTGCACAATTTTTGCTGTCGCCGAATCGCCACACGAGGCGGGGACGATCTGGGTGGGAAGTGACGATGGATTGATCCACATCACGCGCGATGGCGGAGCATCGTGGACGAATGTCACGCCGCCCGTGGAACTAATGCCCGAATGGGCGCAGATCAACAGCATCGAAGTCCATCCGCGCCACCCCGGCGGGCTGTATGTCGCCGCCACACGTTACAAGTCTGACGACTTCGCACCGTATTTATTGAAAACAGATAATTACGGAGAGACCTGGTCGCTGATCGTTGATGGCATTGCAGGTCAGCACTTCACGCGCGTGATCCGCGCCGATCCGGCGCGAGAAGGTTTGCTGTTTGCGGGGACCGAAAATGGTCTGTATTGGAGTTTCGACGACGGGGCTTACTGGCAACCGTTTCAAAGCAACCTGCCGTTGACGCCTATCACCGATATGACCATCAAGGACGGCGATCTGATTATCGCCACCCAAGGCAGATCGTTTTGGATTCTGGACGACTTGGAGCCAGTCCGAGCCTGGCGTCCGAATATCGAAACGGCATCGATTCATGTTTTCGATCAAAGGCCCACTTATCGGCTGAGTGGCAGCGGTGGAGGTCGCGGGCGGCGCGGTGGCGCCCCTGCTGTAGGCGGCGAAAACTTGCCGGTTGACCTGGGACTGCGTTTCTGGATCAGCGAAATACCTGATTCCGAAGGATCGCCCCGCAAAGTCACTTTCACGGACCCCGGCGGTCGAGTGGTGAAGACATTCAGTACCAATCCGGAAGAAGGCGAAGAGTCGTGGCAACCAGCAGTCGGTTTTAATCGACTCAGTTGGGATCTGCGATATCCGGATGCCGAGACTTTTGAGGGCATGATTTTATGGGGCGGTGGGACGCAAGGACCGCGCGCGGCGCCCGGTATTTATCAAGCAGTCATCCATTGGGGTGATGAGGAGTTAACGGTCCCCCTGGAACTTCGCCGCGATCCCCGTCTGGCGGCCAGCGATGAAGACTTGCAAGACCAATTTGATTTTTTGCTGGGCATCCGCGACAAACTGACGGAAATCCACCGGGCGATCAAACGTATCCGCGAGGTGCGCGATCAAATCGAGAAATTCATTGAGCGCATCAAAGACCGCGACGAATATCGAGCCTTAAAGGAAGCGGGCCAGCAGTTGATCGCCCAGGTCACGGAAGTGGAAGAGGCTTTGTATCAGACCAAAAACCGCAGCGGACAGGACCCGTTGAATTACCCAATTCGACTCAACAACCAATTAGCAGGTGTGGCTTCTGTGGTCGCGTCCAGTGAACATCGGCCAACGACGCAGTCGATCGCAGTTCGCGATGAGTTGTTGCCGTTGATCGATGAGCAGTTGACGCGCTTGGAAACGTTATTGGGGACGGAATTGGAAGCGTTGAATCAGCAGATTCTCGATGCCCGTGTCCCCATGATTTGGTTGAAGTAACGGTGTAACCGTTCACGCCCTGCTAAGGGGTCTGGTCCATGTTTTCTGCCATCGTCTGCTCATTGAGTTGAGCTGATTGCGCGAGAAATGGACCAGTCCCCGGCTGCCCCGGCTCAGTCACTTCCACCCGCATCGCCGAAGTCCTCGGCGTTGTTTAGAGCCTATCCCA
>DAOLCX010000512.1:0-3102 GCA_035327685.1 Pirellulaceae bacterium
CCGATCGGCTGCTGGCGCCATGACGTTGCGGCGTGAGTACTACGTCGATCAGGAGATTTTGCACAGCGAACGCCGCAGTGTGATGGCGAACCATTGGTGTCTGCTGGGGCACGTTTCCGATGTCTCTCAGGCGAGGAGTTTTTTTACTACCGAACTTGCGGGGGGACCAGTTCTCATACTCCGAGACGATGCTGGTCAAATTCAAGGATTTCATAACGTGTGCCGGCATCGCGGGGCAATGCTCGAAGAGCGAACTTGTGGTCAATGGGAACGCGAGGCGATTCTCTGCCCATATCACGGCTGGACTTACGAGTTATGTGGTCGGCTGGCCGGTGCTCCCAATATGCACGATGTGGAGTCATTCGACCGGACGCAGTGGGGATTAAAACCGATTTCTGTGCGCGAATGGCAGGGTTGGATATTGGGATGTGTTGGCTCCCCAACCGCCGAGCAACAGGTGGCGTTGAACTTGTTGAGTGATCGGCTGGCGCCCTGGCGATGTGAGCGTTTGGTGCGGGCGGCCCGCCTGGAGTACGATGTCGCGGCCAATTGGAAAATCATTTTTGAGAATTACAGTGAGTGTTATCACTGCCCGTTGGTTCATCCCAGCTTGAATCGTCTGACGCCCTATATTGAGAGCGAAAACTTCTTTCACGAGGGTTGCGTGTTGGGTGGGCCGATGGCCCTGGCCGAAGGCGTGGCCACCATGAGTATGACCGGGCGGGCGATCGCTTCGCCAATGTCCGGATTGTCGGAAGAACATTGCCGCCACGTCTATTACTTCACTTTGTTTCCCAGCGGTTTTATCAGTTTGCATCCGGACTATGTGATGGTGCATCGATTACTGGCGCGCAATGTGGATCGGACGCAGGTGACCTGTGAATTCTATGTAGAACCAGACGCGTTGAACCACCCGGACTTCGATCCGTCGTCGTCGATCGAATTCTGGGATGTGACCAATCGCCAGGATTGGCATGTTTGTGAGTTAGTGCAGCGCGGAGCCCAATCGGCCGCGTTTGCACCAGGCCCCATGTCCAATTTGGAAAGCGTCGTCGCGGCCTTTGATCGCTATTATCTGAGCGCATTGACCTCACGCGATTGACGCGTGTCTTTGTAGCGACTGATGTTCTGCAAGTCTTCCGGGCTTCAATGCTGAACAGCCTGGAAGATGCTTCCCTTCAGGAAAGCCTATCGAATACTTGCCGTGCCGGTGCCAACAACATGGGCTACGTCGGCAACCGGGGCCTGTGGGGCTACCAATATCTTTCGACGACAATATGACCGGGCGACTTGGCGCGGTGGCGAGTCAAACCGCGTTGGCCCAGCGACGCTTCCATATCGTCGAGCATGGCCGGGTTGCCGCACAGCAAGAACGCTGAGTTGTCTGGACGAATCTGGCAACCCGCGACCTGTTCCAAGACACCTTGCGAAAGCAGATCCGTAGTGCGCCCCGACAACACGCCGTCGGCCTGGTCGCGGGTGGCCGAGGGGATATAAACCAGTCGCTCGGCGTGGCGCTGTGCAAGTGCATGAATCCAGTCGCTATAGCCCAATTCGCGCGTGTGCCGAACGCCATGCACGACGATGACGCGATGGAATTTCTCCCAGGGCAAGTCGGTTTGCAGCATGGCGATATAGGGCGCAAGCCCCGTCCCGGTTCCAATCATCCACAGGTTCTCTGCCGCAGGCGTCTTGGCCAGCGTAAACCCGCCGGCTGCTTTTTCGCTGACTTGAAGCGCGTCCCCTTCCTGCAAGTTCCATAAACTGGGGGTCAGTTTCCCATCATCAACTTTGACGATGTAAAACGCTAATTCCCCACCGTGAGGGCTAGCCACAGAATAGGGCCGATTTACCAACTCGCCATTGACCTCCAGCGCCAAATGCAAAAACTGTCCCGGCTCAAACGGAAGTACCGCCGGTGCCTCGATTTCCAACGTGAAGAGTCCATCGCACCACACCCGCTTACGTACGACCTTCGCCGGACACCATTTGGGCATCGATTGTTTCCTTTCTCGTAACTGTCCTCGACAATGTAGAACCATCGTCCTCAATTGAATTGTTCGAAATCCTTGCGACGTGTACCATCCGTACACGCTTCGAGGATCGAGCAATTGAGGACCATTGTTCTACAATCACGCCAGGCCAGCAGCACCCTTTCTCGTCGAACGAGCAACCCCGAGGCCGAAAATGACCAAAATAAATGCGGACTTGCCGAACCTGTGACCTCTGTGACCTTTCAATCATAGCAAGGGATTCGTTACCATCACAGTGTCCGGGTTTTTGTACAAAACGCAATCAGCAAGGAGGGATGAGATTTTTCAACCATGAGTTCCATAGCCACTGACATTCCCAATCGCTTTGATTTCAGTGCGGCTCAGCCGCGCATCTACCAGTTGTGGTTGGATCAAGGCGGCTTTCACGCACATCCCAACCCCCACAAGCGGCCCTTCTCCATCGTGATCCCGCCTCCCAACGTCACCGGGGCTCTTCACTTGGGGCACGCGCTCAACAATACATTGCAAGATGTGATGGTTCGTTTTAAGCGGATGCAAGGTTACGAAACTTTGTGGATGCCGGGAACCGATCATGCTGGAATCGCAACGCAAGCCGTCGTGGAACGGCGATTATTGGAAACCGAAAAAAAATCGCGGCATGATTTGGGACGCGAAGCACTAGTCGCCCGCATCTGGCAATGGAAAGTCGAATACGAAAGTCGAATCCTCGGTCAATTGCGCCAATTGGGCTGCAGTTGCGATTGGCAGCGGACTCGATTCACGCTGGACGACATGTGTGCCCGCGCGGTCCGTGCCACATTTTTTGATCTGTTTCGGAAAGACTTGATTTATCGCGGCAAGCGTCTGGTTAACTGGGATACCTATCTGCAGACAGCAGTCAGCGATGACGAAGTCAACAACGAAACGGTGCAGGGACATTTTTGGCACCTCCGCTATCCGATTGTCGATCCGCAACCTGGAGAGCCGACCTATGTAGTCGTTGCCACCACGCGGCCCGAAACGATGTTGGGTGATACGGCGGTGGCCGTTCATCCACACCCGGCGGCAGCGCTGGATGCTGCAGAAGCCGAATTGCGAGAACGCTTGG
>DAOLCX010000513.1:0-3101 GCA_035327685.1 Pirellulaceae bacterium
CCCCCGCCACACAATAAGGACAGGCATTATCATACCTGAACCCGCCCAAAACGTGGGTTTTTGCTGAGCTTGAGTCTAGGAATCCAGCCAACTGCCCCTCATCGCAGCCCTATCTCAGGGAATTTGCCGGGCTCCCCCCAAAATCGGGTACCCCGGATAATGCCTGTCCTTATTTCCTTGCTGAAGCTGGCCTGAGGAGATTATGGAGACGTCAAAGTTTTCCTCTCATTCCCAATCGGTAAATGCCGATTAATTGGAGGTAGCGTTAGTCTTTAACAGTATTGGGGGGGGGCCATGCTGGATAATTTTCGATTGTCGATCGCGTCCGTCGCATTTTCTGTCTTGTTGATGGGGCAGGTTGTTGGGCAAGGCATTATTTTTCCGTTTGCCGGGCCCACTGGCCGAGCAATGGGCGGAGCCAGCACCGGCAGCCATCTTGACGCCATCGCCACAACCTATTGGAACCCGGCTGCGATGGCTGACGCCGGCGAAAGCGAGCTTTCCGTCGGAGTCGATCTGCTATTTCCATCGATGCGAACCGACTCGTCCATTCCCAACCTGCTGGCAGGATCGAGCACGGCGGATCCCGGCCCGATTCCGATCCCTCAAATAGGTTGGATTCAGAAAACGTGTGACCCGTGCCTGACCTATGGGCTCAGCATCGCGACGGTTGGAGGGGCTAAAACCAATTATCCCGCGTCTTTTACCAACCCGCTCTTTTTTCCTCAGAGCAACATGCCGGGCTTTCCCGGCGGATTGGGGCGCGTCGACACGTCGGTGCAATTTATGCAAATCATGCCTTCTGTGGCCTATATGGTCAGCGACAATCTGTCGATTGGGTTTGGCCCGACATTATCACTCGGACAATTGGTAGTCGATCCATTCGTGTTTGCCGCACCCGATGACGCAGACGGATCCGGACAACCTCGGTGTCCCATCGGCAGCGGGGCGAAAATGAACTGGGGTGGTGGCTTTCAGGTTTCGGCCTATTACCGTCCTCAACAGGAATGGAGTTATGGTTTTACGTTTCGCAGTCCGCAATGGATGGAGCGTATCGACAATTTAAGCACGGACGAAAACGGGTTCCCTCGTGTTGTATCGATCGATGTCGATCTCCCGATGGTGATCTCGATTGGTGCCGCCTACCACGGCATTCCGGATACGATTGTTGGTTTGGATGTCCGCTATGTGGGGAATGAAGCTGCCGACGGATTTGGCAACTCCGGGTTCAATCCCGATGGATCGCTGGCCGGTGTTGGCTTTAGCGATCAGTATATGATTGGCGTCGGGGCACGTCGGCGATTCAGTGATTTGTTGACGTTGGGAGGTGGCTACACATTTTCATCGAGCCCGATGTCTGACAGCGAAGCGATGATCGCCGCTTTGGCACCATTGCATTACCAACACGTCTATCATCTGGGCGGTGCCATCCATGTTGCACCGCAGGCTAGCGTCCTGTTCGCTTACAGTTACTCACCGACCAGCACCTTGAGCGGCCCTATCTTCACACCGATGGGGGCAATTCCAGGTTCCAACGTCACGACCAGCTTAACGGTTCACGTCGCGTCGTTAGGTATCTCAGTGCGATATTGAGATTGTTGGCTTTTTTGGGTTTGCTCGCACGCTATCTGCACAATTCCGGCAAGTCCCATCCACACCTGGGTGGTCGCTTCGCCCACGGGATTGTCGATCTTCAACACAATCCTGCAGGCCGTACTTAGTTTTGGCCCACGATTTGCCCAATAGGTGGTCCAGGCACATACATTGTGCCAGCTTGGATCGCCGGACTGTCATTAAACCTGGGAAATCGCATGTCTTTTCAATTTGACAAACTGACCACAAAAGCTCAAGAAGCGATCGTATCGGCCCAGACCCTGGCTCAATCTTCGGGCAATCCTGAGCTAACGCCGCTGCATCTGCTAAAAGCCCTGTTGGATGAATCCGACGGACTGATTCAGCCTATTTTGGAGGAACTCAAGGCGCCTATCGATCAACTCCGCAAAATCGTCAAGACCGAAGTGGACCGACTTCCCACCGCGAATGGCGGAAGTAGTCCTGGACCCGATCGCGCGCTTCAAGAAATCTTGCAACAAGCCGCTCGGCAGGCCGGGACGATGCAAGACGATTACATTTCGACCGAGCATTTGCTGCTCGCTTTGACTCATGTCGAGTCAGCCGCCAAACGAATTTTGAAACTCAATGCAATTGACAGCAACAATTTGTTGGCAGCCATCAAGTCCATCCGCGGTTCAGCCCGTGTGACGGACCCCTCGCCAGAGGGAAAATTTCAAGCGTTGAAGAAATACGCGATCGATTTGGTCGATCGGGCCAAGCAAGGGAAGCTCGATCCGGTCATCGGACGCGACAATGAGATTCGACGCGTCATCCAAGTTTTATCGAGGCGGACCAAGAACAATCCTGTGTTGATTGGTCAGCCTGGCGTCGGCAAGACTGCCATTGTGGAAGGTCTGGCATTGCGAATTGTCTTAAATGATGTCCCACAAAGTCTGCAAAACAAACGGATTATGGCACTTGACCTGGGGGCTTTGGTGGCTGGTACCAAGTTTCGCGGGGAGTTTGAAGAGCGCCTCAAGGCGGTACTCCGCGAGGTTTCCGATGCGGCTGGACAGGTCATCCTGTTCATCGATGAACTTCATACGGTCGTTGGGGCAGGCGCTGCGGAAGGCGCCCAGGACGCAGCGAATTTGCTCAAGCCCGCGTTGGCCCGTGGCGAACTGCATTGCATCGGGGCTACGACGCTCGACGAGTATCGCAAGCATATCGAAAAAGACGCCGCACTTGAACGTCGTTTTCAGCCGGTCTATGTCGGTGAACCGACCGTCGAAGATACAATCACCATTCTGCGGGGCCTGAAGCAACGTTATGAAACACATCATGGCGTGCAAATCAAAGACGCCGCTTTAGTCGCTGCTGCTAAGTTATCCCACCGCTATATTACGGACCGATTTTTGCCTGACAAAGCGATCGACCTGGTTGATGAAGCCGCATCGAAACTGGCGATGGAACTCGACAGTGTTCCCCAAGAAATTGATGTCGTCCAGAGAAGGTTAACACAACTCGAACTCGCGGCAAGGCAACTG
>DAOLCX010000514.1:0-3095 GCA_035327685.1 Pirellulaceae bacterium
CGCGAAGCCATCTAAAACGGTTAATCCCGTGTATGAAGACCCCACTTCCTACCCACTGGCCGTGAGTTCGCCGATCCCTGTCGATGCGCATGCGCGCGAGTCCACACCACGCAAATCGAATCAGTCACTGATCAACTCGCTGCACTAGACTGCTTACTTAGCCTTTGCCCAAAAACGAGTCTTGTCCTCTGTCGCGCTGCGCCTGGAGTTCGCGTTGTCGGAGAGCATCGTACACCAATACAGCAGCAGCGGTTGAAATATTGAGGCTATCGACTTGCCCACACATCGGAAGCCGGACTGGTTGGGCACCGCTTTGAAACCACACCTCAGACAGCCCCTGCGATTCGGCTCCCAATACGATTGCCAATTTACCGGTTAAGTCGCTGTCAAAGTAAGGAACGGCATCTGGGCGAGGCGTGGCAATTCGCACCTGAAACCGGTGCGATTGCAACCAGGTTACCACCCCTTCCGTGTCAGCGGTGGCCACCGGCAACGTGAACACGGCTCCCAAACTGGCACGTATGGCGTACGGATGAAAAAAATCCGCTCGCGGGGACGCCGCGATCAAAGCGGCCACACGCCCCCCATCGCACACTCGCGCCACGGCTCCCAAGTTTCCCGGTTTTTCCAATGATTCGACCACAACCACCAAACCATCGTCGGGGACGACCAATCGATCCAATCCACGGACATCGGACTCCGCGACTGCCACCACTCCATCCAACCTGTCTCCAAAGGCCAATTGTTCGAACAGCGGTCGCTCTAGTTCCAAGAGTCGAGCAGGCAATCGATTCGCCGCGGCTTCGAGTTCGCGCCATTGGCTCGCGTCGAGGATTTCCGAACAATAGAACAACTCGACGATCGAGGTTGCCAGCGGCGAGCGCAAGGCAATCTGAATCTCTCGCCAACCATAAATGACAAACCGTGCCGAACGCCGCCTCCCGCGCGATGCTTTAAGTTTCAATGCAGACTTAAAGTGAGGATTGTGTTTGCTAGTAATCTTCATTGGCCGGATCCGGTAACCGTTCACACCATGGTTGGCGATGGACTGTAGCTTCAAGTGGCCGGGTCCATGTTTTCGGCCAACGTTTGCTCCACAAGCAACGCTGATTGGCTAAACCATGAGCCCAACCCCTGCCTCGTGAACGAAAACACGAATACCCAACCTGGCTTGTGCTCATCAAACACCGACAGGTACCATGCTACCGAAGAGCCCGAAACAGGAGCAAGCCGGTTCTATAACCGTTCGCCGAATCGGACGGCAAGAGCATGATTGTGGAACAAGCGTCCTCAGTGGTTCATCCCTCGACCTGGGTCAACCCTGTCAGGGTTTCCAACTATTGAGGACAATTGTTCTACAATGTCGTGAACAGTTAACCGGTTCTGTCGATCTTTCGATCCATGGTACAACACGCATGACGCAAACCCAATCTCCCAGTGCAGACCCCCCTGTTGAACTGGAACCCGCTGAAACTTCGTCCGGGTTGCGCGAAGTCAAAAGTGTTTTGGCTACTGACAATCTGGCGGCGCGCGGCGGCGCGTGGGCTTCATTGTTTCTGGGAGTTTGGTCGTTGGCAGGAGCCTGGATGACACCCTGGAGTGCGGTGAATGGACTGCTGGGAGTCTGCCTGGGTGGCTGGGGTTTGAAATCGGCGCGGTGGCGAATTGCCATCGGTGGCATAGTGCTGTCCTTGTTAGGCGTCTGCGCCAGCCTGGGCATCGTCCCACAATTGTTGGGACTGTAGATCAACAGTGGGTAATCATGGGTGATGGCTAAGTTATATTTTTACTATTCTGCGATGAATGCCGGCAAGAGCACCACGCTCTTGCAATCGGCTCACAATTATGAAGAGCGCGGCATGCGCGTGGTGTTGTTGACGCCCCAGTTAGACCAGCGTGTCGCTGTCGGCGTGATCGGGTCCCGCATCGGCCTGCAGCGGCAAGCCTTTGCGTTTTCCCCCCAGGACGACTTGTTCCTGCACGTGTGGCGGGAAATTCAGCAGGAGCGGCTGAGTTGTGTGTTGGTGGATGAAGCACAGTTTTTGACGCCTCGCCAAGTCTTGCAGTTGACGTTAGTCTGCGACCGCCTGCGCATTCCCGTGCTGTGTTATGGGTTGCGCACTGATTTTCGCGGGGAACCCTTCGAGGGGAGCAAATACTTGTTAGCCTGGGCCGACGAACTCATTGAAATCAAAACGATTTGCCATACTGGCAAAAAGGCGACCATGAACGCCCGACTGGACGATCAAGGTCAACGCATCGTCGAAGGCGAACAAGTGTGTATCGGGCACAATTACGTTTCTGTCAGCCGAGCGGAGTTTGCCCTGGATCGCGTGTCGCCGGTTGGCTATCGCTGTCCGCTTGATGATCTGGACAGCGCGGAATGAATCGTGGGGGAACTGTCCGAATGTGCTGGTCCGGCTGGAAAGCGAACCGTACGGAAGGATAACGAACATTGTATGTTGCATCCCTTGATGGAGGTGGTGGAATTGATGCGTCCCCGGTTGCCGATCGGCTGCCGGGCGGCGTTTTGCGCTCAGTGCTTGTGTTTAAACAAACACCTGATCTACGACAACCCGAAAGAGTCCTGGCGGCGGGCCGTCGGTTCGGACACTCGCGATTGGGTGCGATATCAAGTCTGTTCCATTTGCCAACACCGATCCCCGCACCGACGCCGCGATCCGTTCGTGGATTTGGTGACGGCCGCGCACAAATCGATTGAAGAACTCTGGGAACAGACGCAGAACGAGGACACTGCCGGGCGATCGTTGGATCACATGGCGCGAGAGTTAGCGGACCTAACGACGAGCGATCAACGGAAAACCTTGGCAATGACCAGCGCTGCTTACGCCTTGCAAGACCGGCTGATCGATTGGCAACGAGCGTTGGACAAGTCAATCATCACTTTATTGCTGTTCGGATCGATTGTGCTGCTGGCCATGACCGTGAATTGGCCTCACGCGGCGGCACTGCTGGTTGCCTTGTTTCCAGCCGCATTTGTATATCGGCTACGCGCGATGCACCGATTTGAACAACGTGATCTAGGCCCGGCGATCTTGTCGTTTCTGGAAGGGACAAGAATTGGCGAACGTGAA
>DAOLCX010000515.1:0-3093 GCA_035327685.1 Pirellulaceae bacterium
GCTCGACGATGCCTGCGCGGCATTCGGCCAGGCGGACAACGTCGAGGTTTTGGAGCAGGCCAGAGTCACGTTTTTGGGAGCCAAAAGCGGGCGTCTGAAGACGCTCCAAAAACAATTAGGACTGGTCCCCGGGGCTGACAAGCCGACCGCCGGACAGCAGTTCAATCAAATCAAAAATCAAATCCAACAGGCGTTCGAGTACGCCAAACAACGGTTGGCTGAGAATCAAGCCTCTCCATTGTCCGGTTCAACCTTTGATCCGACCATTCCGGGCACCCCTCTCCGCGTCGGACGTCTCCATCCGATTACCCAAACCATCAATGAGTTGACCGATATCATGGGGCGGCTCGGCTTTACTGCCGTTTACGGCCCGGAAGTCGAAGACGAATGGCATAATTTCGAGGCACTGAACATTCCATCGGCTCACCCTGCGCGCGATCCGTTAGAGAACTTTTATTTGAGTACCGCGGGACAGAAATCAGGCCAGACCCTGTTGTTGCGCAGCCAAACCAGTACGGTGCAGATTCGAGCCTTGGAGACCTCTCCCCCTCCACTGCGAATCATTTCGCTGGGGCGCGTGTACCGCCCGGACACTGCCGATATGACCCATTATCCGATGTTCCATCAGATGGAGGGCTTATACGTCGATCGCCGGGTGACCTTAGCTGATCTGAAAACCGTATTGCGGCTGTTCGCCAGCAACTATTTGGGCAGTCAGGTTCCAGTGCGCATCAGGCCTTCGTTCTTCCCATTCACCGAGCCGAGTGTTGAGGCAGACTATTTTTGGAATGGCCGGTGGGTCGAATTTGGTGGCGCTGGAATCGTCGATCCGCATGTGTTTCAGGCGGTCGGCATCGACCCTGAACAGTGGTCTGGTTTTGCGTTTGGATTGGGCGTCGAGCGACTGTGCATGATCCGCCACGGTATCGTCGATATCCGCGACCTGTTTACCAACGATGTCCGTTTTTTGCGGCAATTCTAGTTCAATAAGACAGGGCGTTTCCCCGTTTCATTGCGGGGGAACATCCCGGCTTTAAGTTAGGAAACGAAACCCATGTTAGTCTCATGGAAATGGCTCGGTGACTATGTCCCACTGCCGGTGACGGTAGACGAAGTGGTCGAGCGTTTGACAATGTCTGGGCTTAACCACGAATCGACGAAGTCGGTCGGGGATGATCAGTGCATTGACTTGGAAGTGACGAGCAATCGCCCTGACTGCCTGGGACATTTCGGCGTCGCCCGGGAAATCGCGGCGTTGTTTCGCTTGCCGCTAAAATTTCCGGACCCGCAGCCGACGCAAACGAACGAAGATGTGGGAACAATGCTGCGCGTCGTCGTCGAATCCCCCGATCTCTGCCCGCGCTATACTGCGCGAGTGATCCGAGGAGTCAAGATCGGTCCCAGTCCAGCTTGGATGCAAGACCGCCTGGCCACGATCGGCGTGACCAGTGTCAACAACGTGGTCGATGCGACAAACTATGTCATGTTCGAATGCGGACATCCGCTGCACGCTTTTGATATGCGCCATCTGCACGGTGGACAAATCGTTGTCCGCCGGCCGAAACCCCAAGAGACCATCGTGGCCATTGATCACTGCAGCTATACGCTGGCTGGGGACGACTGTGTGATTGCCGATGGAACACGCCCCGTGGCTGTGGGCGGCGTCATGGGGGGGGCGGACTCGGAAATCAGCGATCAAACACGCGATGTGGTGATCGAGGCTGCGGTGTTCTCACCGCTGGCCGTTCGCAATACGGCCCGCCGACTCAATCTGCATAGCCCATCTTCATTTCGTTTCGAACGCCGGGTGGATTGGCATCGAACCGAATGGGCCAGTCGGCGCTGCTGCCAATTGATTTTGGAGTTGGCTGGAGGACAACTACTAAACGGTGTGCTGGATGTCGGCCAGCCTCCGCCGCCACGCAGCGCCATTGTGCTCCGCAAACGCCGCATCGAGCATGTGCTGGGCATTGAAATCCCGGACGAGTTTACGCGCGACGTTTTGCCGAGATTGGGAATCATCGTGGATGCGGAGGACGCTGAGAGCTGGACTGTGAGTCCTCCCACTTGGCGCCATGATGTGGAGCGAGAAGCGGATCTGATTGAGGAAGTGGGGCGCCTGTATGGTTACCATCACATCCCGGACGATGTCCCTGTCCCGTTGGCCACTTCTGGTCGAACTTCACGGCAGCGAGTCCTCGACCAGGTTCGCCGAGTGATGGCGGCCAGCGGGCTCGATGAAGCGATGACTCCCAGCATGGTTCCCGAAACATGGTCGGATGCCTGTTCGCCGTGGACGGATCACCCGCCCTTGGGAAGCAGCCAACCGATGCTGGGAGTGTTGGAAAAGGCCTCTCAAAACGTCGGGCCGGTTCAATGCTTGCGACGCAGCTTAATTCCCAATCTGTTGGAAGCCTGCCGAATCAACGAGTATCGATTCAATGACATGGTCGAACTGTTTGAAACGGCACACATCTACTTGCCGCGGCCAAACAAGTTGCCCCATGAAGCACTTGTTTTGGGTTTGGTCAGCGGCAAAGAGTTTTTGTTCATCAAAGGAATTGTGGAAGCCGTCGTGCGCGACTTGGATCCGGATTGCCCGTTGCGATTTTTCCCGCTGACATCGGAGCCATTGTTTGACGCTCGATGCGCAGCAAAGATCGAATTGGACGGCGAAATGGTCGGGATGATCGGAACCGTCGGGAAGGAAGGACAAAAACGGTTCGGACTGCGCCGCCCGGTTACGGTTGCCGAATTAGATCTCACTCGGTTAGAGAATCGCGCTGTCTTGGTCCGGCGCTATCAGACGATCAGTGAGTTCCCGCCAGTCTCAAGGGATTTCAATTTCATTGTGGCAGAGCAGGTGACGTGGTTTGAATTGGAATCGCAAGTCGTTTTGGCGGCGGGTTCTGAATTGGAGTCAGTGCGTTTTCGCGAGATTTTTCGAGACCCTCAGCGCGATGGCGCTGGGCGCAAAAGGATACTGTTGTCGGTGCAATGGAGAAGCCACCGTGGAACGATGACAGGCGAACAGATCGAAGAAGCCGCCCAGCAGATCATTCTAAATTGCGGCAATCAACTGAACGCTCAACT
>DAOLCX010000516.1:0-3091 GCA_035327685.1 Pirellulaceae bacterium
ACTGGATAAATCGAGGCTGGGAATGGGCCGCGCCTGAGCATTGGGGATGGCTTGTCGGACCTGTCCCATGACTTGCCCGCCGATCTCGACCAAGCGATGCAAGTCGGGACCGGTGATCTCAATGTCGATGTTGCGACCTCCCGACAGCCCCCGCCCGAAGATACTCGTCTGGAACGCTCGGATCTGTGCCCCGGGAAACCGACCGTCGAGTTTTTTCATGCACAGATCGATCAATTTGCGGGCCTTGAGCTCATTGTGCGCCCGCATTCCGACAAAAACGCTTCGTTCTCGCGCCATGAAGAAGAAGTCCGCAATGGAAGGATAATCCAGGTGTGAAGTGTCCTCGGTCGAAGGCTCGATGTCCCAATAAGGTTTCAGCAACTCCTCAACTTCCCTGCCGATTGCATTTAACTGGTGGACGTTGTATCCCGGCGGCGTTTGGATCGAACAAAACACCAGGTTGCGATTTCCGGCCGGCAAGTATTCCACTTTGGGATACAACCACCACCCCAAAACTGCAATCACTACCAGAATGGCAATTGCCGTCACCAGCCTCCGCGTCCAGCTTTCCTGTAACCAGCGATTACTCGAGACGATCCCCTGCCGAAAACGGATCCCCCAATGCTCTAACGTCGCGGCCACGCGCGATCCAGAACGTCCCTTGCCCGTTGAGTTCGAGGCGCGTTCATCCATGATCCGAGAGGCCGCCGTGGGGATCACGATCACGCTGACCAACAAAGACAAACCGACTGCCGCGCTGATCGCCAACGCTATGTCGCCAAACAGTTGACCAACCTCGCCTTGCAAAAAAATCACCGGCAGAAACACGGCCAGCGTGGTCAAAGTCGAAGCCAACACGGCGCCCCACACTTCACCAACACCGCGCCGGGCAGCCTGCAAAGCCGTGTCGCCTTGCCTCCAAAAACGAAAAATATTCTCCAAGACCACAACCGCGTTATCGACGAGCATCCCGACCGCAAACGCCATCCCGGCCAAACTGATTACGTTCAGCGATCGCCCCATCTCGCGCAACAGCAAAAATGTCCCAATCACGCTGATCGGAATGGCGATGCCAACCACCAGCGTTCCACGCGCAAACCAAAATCCGGTTCCCAACACAATGGCTAACGTCACCAGAAATAACCACGGTGAGAAATACGTGGCCGCCAGACCACTCAACAGGATCAACGGCGCGATGATCACGGCCCGCGCGCCAATATGCAAAAACAACATCAAGACGATGATGGTCAGCGCTCCCCCCAACACAATGTTCTGCTGCACCAGGCCCACCGCCGAACGAATATCCGTCGTCTCGTCATAGACCTTGGTCAACATCAATCCTTCTTGAGCCAACACTCCTTGATTCAACCGTTCGACTTCACGGTCCAATCTCCGCATGATTTCCATCACATTGGCGCCGACATCGCGGTTCACCGACACCGACATACTGGAAACGCCGTAACGCTGCACAAACCCTGTTGTTTTCTCGAATCCCAAGGCCACATCAGCCACATCGCGGACCTGGATCGGCACGCCGTCCTGAGTCGCCACGATCTGCTCCAAAATCTGTTCTGCCGAGCGATATTGCCCCAACACCCGGACTACCACGCGGCTCTTACCCACGACATAGTCGCCTGCCGACACATCCACACTGGCGCCCGTCAACGCGTTCCTCAAGTCGGTGATGGTCAATCCGCGCGCCGCCAATCGGTGCGGGTCGATCATCACGTGCATCTGTGGACGCCGCCCACCCCGTACAAAAGCATCCGCGACTCCCGGAATCCGTTCAAATTGGGCTTCAATCACATCCTCCGCAAATTTCCCGTACACCGACATATCCAAATCGGGCGGGGCCAACGCAGCTGCCCGTGGTTGGCGCTTGGCCAACTCGCGCAAACGATAGTTGATCAACCCGGTCATTTTGGCCCGCAACACGCGATCAATCTCGTCTTTCAAATCGGGATGCTGCTGTGCAAACTCGATCAGCTTTTCGCGAGAAGGTGGCCGCGGCGACAAGATAAACCAGCCGATCGAGTTATCATTCGTGTTCGATGTGCGAATGACCGGCTCGCGCGCGTCGATCGGATAACTGGGAACTTGCTGCAACGCATTGTTGACTTTCAGCAGTGCAGAGTCCATCTTGGTGCCGACGCGGAATTCCAATGTGATCTGCCCGAATGAATCCATACATTCGGAAGACATCTTGACCAGCCCCTCGACAGCTTTCAGCCGCTCCTCCTGCTCCTTGATGATCTCATTCTCGATTTCCTGAGGGCTGGCGCCGGGCCACGCGGTTTGAACTGTCACCTGTGGCCGCTCGACGTCGGGGGACAACTGCATCGGCATTTGAAACAGCGCGATCGAGCCGAACATCACCAGCAAAATGACGCCGACGCTGACCTTGACTGGATTGTCAATCAACCACGCAATGGGATGCACGTTGTGAATTGCCTTTATAAAAATCTGTTTTCCAACGGGGTTCAGCAGACGAATCCAGGTCAGGCACCTGCAACCACCACATCGTTTGACTAAATGACTATCCCAGAACCTGAATTACAAGCCCGAAGCGCAAGCGAGTGAACCCTTGGCCAACGTGGAAGCCCCGGTTTTGGGATAGGCTCTGATTGACCTGAAATAAACTCCTGTTCCTTCATCCCTAACTTAACGTCCTGATTGTATTTTAACTGTCTCACCGCCTCGCAGACGCTCATTTCCCATTACGATCACGTAGTCGCCTTCGTTCAGATCGCCGGAAACCTCAATCGATTCGCCGCGCGAAATACCCGTCGTAACGCGCACCCGCTGTGCCACTCCATGGTCCGTTGGGCCAACGATTTTGAAGACGACCGTATCGCGGCCCTGCAACACCAGCGCATCCTTGGCGACAAATAAAGCGCTACGTGGCGTCCCAATCGGCACCAAAGCACGACCCACCATCCCCGGTTGCAAGGTCGGACGGTCGAGGACGCGCGGATTGTCAAGCGTCGCACGCACACGCAGCGTTCTGGCGCGGGCGTCCGCCTGAGGAATAATCGATACCAGCGACGCGGTCAGTGGATCGGGCCAACCCTCCAAAGCGACCTGGATATTG
>DAOLCX010000517.1:0-3088 GCA_035327685.1 Pirellulaceae bacterium
GATGGATCGAAAATAAATTACTGACTCGGCCTGATGGTCCTGTTCCGCATAACGAATTAAGTCGTCCATTGACTTCACTTTGCCGGCCTCAATCAACAACTTCATGGCCTTGAGAAACCGCGATTCGTGGTTGCGCAAACGGGCCGCTTTGTCGCTGGCGGAAGCGTCATTCGCTGGGGTTGGTCCCGGTTGTTTGGTCATCGTCGGTCAGCTTGATTTACCCTGCTTACCCTCACCACGGAAACGCAATTGAGAGATTATGATATATTCAGTTGAGTATCAGCACAATCAGACCTTGGCTTTTCCGATGACGTATTAATGGGTTGGCGGCTGGCGATGGGTTTTCAATGAATTCACAACCTCCCGAACAATCGCCAGACCAGGTTGCGGATGACCCGGAAGTACTCGCCACTTTGTCGCCCGCCGCGGATACGTCTTCCGGGAACCTTTCCGAAAACACACCGCGCGAGATGACCGCACCGCGACGGAGTTCTCCGCACGAGTTTCCGGGGTATGCCGTCGAAGGCGTGTTGGGCGAAGGAGGCATGGGGATTGTTTATCGCGCCCGGCATCTCCGTCTGGATCGGCCCGTAGCCATTAAAGCCATGTTGACCGGTGGCTATGCGGGGCCCGATGCCATCCAGCGGATGTTGAACGAAATCGACGCGATCGCGCATCTGCACCATCCGAACATCGTGCAGATTCTGGACTCCGGGCAGTTAGATGGCTTGCCCTATTACGTAATGGAATTGGTCGATGGGGGACATCTGGGGCAACGCTTGACCCAATCCCCGCCAACCTATCGCGAAGCAGCCGAAATAATCCAACGCCTTGCGCGGGCCATGCACTATGCTCATGAACACGGAGTGATACATCGCGATCTGAAACCCTCCAACGTGTTGCTCACTGTCGAAGGCGATATGAAAGTCACCGACTTTGGCATCGCCAAACGGAATTCGATGGAACACGGCATGACCGTCACCGGTGCCGTGTTGGGAACGCCCGGATACCTGTCACCGGAACAAGCGGAGGGCAAACCCGATCAGATCAGCCCGGCCAGCGATGTTTTTGCGATGGGCGTGATGTTGTATGAGATGATTGCGGGGCGACGCCCGTTCGATGGAACGTCGGAAATGGATATCTTATCGAGGATCATCTACGACGACCCGCCTTCGCCCGCCTGGTTCCGCCCCGGAGTGCCGCGCGATCTGGAGACGATTTGCCTGAAATGCTTGCACAAGCGACCGCACCGCAGATACCCAACTGCCGCCGAGTTGGCTGATGATCTGGGACGCTTCTTAAACAACCAGGTGATCCTGGCCCGGCGGACGGGACTTGTCGAACGGGCCGTGAAGTGGTGCCGCAGGCATCCGGCGCGGGCCACGCTAATCATCACGCTGGCAATCGCAATTCCCGCGGTGATCGTGGGCCTGACCATCGCGAATCGTCAATTGTCCCAGGCATTGGCGCGCAGCCAACGGCTGATCGAGAACAACAGCGGGTTGTCCAAGTGGATCATTCAAGACCACTTAAAGAAACTGGACAACCTGACTGGCGCGGCGGATGCCCAATACGAATTGGCTTTGCGATTAAAGGAATTTCTGGAAGTCACTCAAGCTGAGAGCGAAACCAACGACGAACTATTAATCTACCTGGCTAATGCCTACGAAAATGTCGCGGACGTACTTGGGGGAGCAGCGGGCCGACATCTGGGTCGCCCCACGGAAGCAGTCGCCGCCTATCAGGTGGCCATCGGAATCTTGCAACAGTTGCGCAAGTCCGAAACGAATGAGGAACTGGACGCATTATACGCCCGCTGCCTGATCAAATGCGCCGGTGTCCTCTGGCAGACACAAGGCATCGATGCCGCCAATCGGTACTTCGACGAAGCGGAACCGCTGGTCCAGGCAGGCTTACAGCGAAACCGCGCCAAGTGGTTGGGATACCAATTGGCCTTGAGCCAAAATCGCTTTGAAGTGGCCAGCACCCTCAATGACCTGGAGCAAATGGAAAGCCTGCTGATACAGATTGAAAAAATGATCGGCGCAGAAGGAAACCTCGAATTTGGCGCTACCCATTTGAGTCGTGATACCTTAATCGTGTGGACAGCTTCAAACCGTGGCGCGTTGGCTCTCCGGCAAGGCGACCTCGAAACGGCTCAATATTGGCATCAGCGCGAGTTGGAAACGGCGCGACAGGCGGCCGCAGCGCGACCCGGCTCCAGCACTGAACTCGATCAACTGGTCACTTCGTTAGTCCACATGAGCGATGTGCAAATCCAAAAGGACGTCGATGAAGCTCACAAACTTATCACCGAGGCAGAACAGATTGCCGCTCAACTCCACGCCCAGGAAACCAACAACGTCTATTACCTGTCACATTGGGCTTTGGTCTTGGAACGCCTGCAACGGATCGAGTTTCAGCGACAAAACTTCGAGCGTTCGCTGGCCGTCGGCAAGAAGTGCGCAGAACAACGCCAACGCATTGCCGACATTGACCCCAATAACCTCGACAACCGGCGCGGGCTCCGCGCCGCCTTGTCCAGCCTGGCCGATATCTACTTTCAAATCGAAAAACTTGAAGATGCCGAACCGTATTTGGCACAAGCCCTGGAATTGGCCAAGCCGCTGGCCGAGGCCCCCAACGCCGAACCTGCCGATTTGGAAGGCCTGGCCGAAACCTACCTGAGCTATGGCGCGTTCATGCTCAAAAAATGGGTGGAAACGTTTGAATATCTGGATACCCCCGATATTCTCAAGGCCCCTCAACGCAAACAGGCGGAAGATTATTTCCGCCTGGCCGCCGAAACGTACGATCAAATTACCAAACGGATCCCGTTGTCCCTCAGCCAACAATCGATGCGCAATTCCGTGGACGTTTATACCAAAATGATCGCCGATATTGTCAGTTCGTTAACCGAGTCGATTCACGAAGAGATTTTTTAAACCGATTTTTCAGTTCCGCTTTCTTGTGTACGGAGAAAAAACTATGTCGGAGGTTGTCCCTTTTGTCGGGCCGGGTGACCTGCATATCAAAACCGCCGATCGCGAAAATTATCGGACGGCACTGTGGATGGCGGATGAAGTCA
>DAOLCX010000518.1:0-3088 GCA_035327685.1 Pirellulaceae bacterium
TCAGGGGGATCAGCTGTTGGCCGAGAAGTCTTGCCTGTTGCGAGTTCTGGCACGCGATCAATGGGGTGGCATGAGCGACATGGCCGGGTTGCTGCCGGCATTTGTGACGCCGAACGACCCGGCGTTAACGAGGCTCATGCGATCAGCGGCGCAGGCTTTAGAAAGAGATGGTCATGATCCGACGTTGGAGGGGTATCAAACGGGTGATCCGCGCCGCGTTTATGTGCAGGCGGCTGCCTTGTGGTCGGCCGTGGCGGCCGAGTCAATTGTGTACGCCAATCCGCCTCGAAGCTTCGAGCGGACGGGGCAGAAAGTGCGGCGCATCGAGACGATTGTAGACGACAAGTTGGCGACATGTTTGGATTCCGCATTGCTGTTTGCTTCTGGTTTGGAAGCGATCGGGCTGCATCCGATTGTGGTCATGTTGGACGGCCATGCTTTTGCAGGGGTCTGGCTGGTTGAGCGAACGTTGAACTCTGTGGTCGACCGAGATTGCAGTGAACTCCGAAAGGCGGTGGTAGGCGGCGAATTGGTGGTCTTCGAAACCACGCTAGCCAACCGGCCTGCGCGATCGTTTGAGCAAGCGGTGGCAGCCGCCAATACTCGCATCGCCGAGAATCGAGAACACCAGTTTCTCGGTGCCATCGACGTGGCGCGGGCCCGATCCGTTCACATTCTTCCGTTGGCGTCCTTTGGACAACGCCGCGGGGCTCAGGGACCGGCAATGGAACCTCAGCATCTGACGATTCCACAACCACCAACGGTAGCACCGGTCGGGAAGTTAGAGCTAGACCTGGCCCCTCGCACACCCGCCGACCGCATCGAGCGATGGCAACGTCGGTTATTGGATTTGTCGCTGCGCAACCGCTTATTGAATTTCAGGCCCACCAAACAAACCATTCCGCTCGTATGTTCCGAGTTATTTCTCGTCGAGGACAAGCTGGCAAGCGGCAAGCGTTTGCGCCTGTTGTCCTTCATCAAAGAGCAAATAGTCGTGGATCGCGATCAGGAATTGTTGTTTCAGCGGACGCTGCAGGACCCTAATCTGGAATTTGCCAAACAGGCATTAGAGCGCGACGAGTTGGTATCCTCGCTGGATCAGGATGAACTGGGCACACGTTCCACGCATCTGTTCCGAAGAGTCAAAAACGATCTTTCCGAGGGAGGAGCCAACACGCTTTATTTGGCGTTAGGGTTTTTAAGATGGAAACAGGATCCCAAAGACAGCAGGTCCTATCGCGCTCCGTTGTTGCTGGTGCCTATCATGTTGACTCGGCGCAGTACGACGGCGCCTTTTTATATCGCGCGTCATGATGATGACGTGCGATTCAATGCGACGCTGTTGCAAATGCTCAAAAAGGACTTTGGCTGTGACCTGACTGCTTTGGAATCCGATCTGCCCACGGATGATCATGGGATCGATGTCTCGGCAATCTTGGAGCTGACGCGACGGGCCGTGCGGGATGTGCCCGGATTTGAAGTCGTGGAGGAAGCCGCGATTTCGACATTCTCATTTGCCAAGTATCTGATGTGGAAGGATCTGGTCGATCGTTTGGATCAGCTCGCGTGCAATCGGGTCGTCAGGCATTTGGTACATGAGCCGGACAAACCATTTGCATCTCCGAGTGATTGCCCGATTCCCCAACCGGAGGAGCTTGACGCCCGGTTTGCGCCGGCGGACCTGGTTCATCCTTTGCCAGCCGACTCATCGCAATTGGCGTCCGTGATTGCGGCAGCCGCCGGACGCGATTTTGTCCTCATCGGACCACCGGGTACGGGCAAAAGTCAGACCATTGCCAATTTGATCGCTCAGTGTTTGTCTGTGGGCAAGACCGTCCTCTTTGTCGCGGAGAAAACGGCGGCGTTGGACGTGGTGTACCGCCGACTGAGGCAATACGGATTGGGCGATTGCTGTGTTGAGTTGCACTCGAATAAAGCCGAGCGTCGGCAGTTCTTGGAGCAATTGGAAGCTTCCTGGAAACGGCAGACGGTCGCAGTAGATACGTCGGAGTGGATCGAGATCAGCGAGCGGCTGCGGGTTCGCCGAGATGAACTCAACCAATATGTTGCGGCGCTGCATACCACACATCCCAACGGTTGGACGGTTTATCGAGCCATGGGGTTGGCGGCTAGCGAACACATGACTCCGGCTCCCAACTTAGGTTGGCCAGCACGGTTGTCATACGACGATCGAGACTATCGGTCGCTGCGGGCTTGTGTGGAAGAACTGGCGGCAGTGTACCAAAGGTTGCCCGCAGAGGCTGACCTGGGCCGATTCCACGCGACCGATTGGTCCATGGCCTGGGAGCGCGAGTTGTTGGAGACGTGCAGCGACTTGAAACAGGCCGGTGAGTCCGTGATTCGCAACCTGGATGATCTATTGTCTCGAGTTGATCCGGCACTTCCTGTCGAGTGCACTGAATCGCAATTCAAGCTCTATTTTGAACTGGCGCGTGAACTGGCGCGAATTGCCTGGCCGATTCCAGCACTGGTTAAACGGACGGGACTCGATGAGCTGCAGCGGTTGTTGAACCGACGCGATGAAATGTGCCGCATTTGTGAACACGCGCAACGTGAATATGCCGAGTTGGTATGTACTCTTGCGAAAGCCGTGGGGACGGATTCTCAAGAATTCGATGATCCGGCGTTGCGACATGGTTTGGAACAATTGGCTCGCGTGATGGTCTCGGTCGAGTTGCCCCCACCAGACCTGGTTGGTATTCACGATCTTGACGCTTTGCGCCATCTGGTTGCCAAACACCATCAGTTATTGAAAGATCGGGAAATGGCCGAACAGGCGCTCACGGCACGGAATTACCACTCGGCCTTGTTAAACACCATTCAGATTGAGAATATCGAAACGGCCTGGAGCGCGGCCAGTCGTTCTTGGTGGCCGTGGTCAGCCTTGCGGAAAAGACAAGTCCGCACGGCATTAAATGCGTGTATTAAATCAAGAGCAGGGGCGGTTCCTGAAATCGATATTCCCTTATTTCGGTCCTATTTTGATTGCCGAGCTGCTATCGAGGCCAACCAGACAGCCCTTGCTCTCTCGGATTCATCCCAGAAGATGTTGGAGCGAGGGGAATCC
>DAOLCX010000519.1:0-3080 GCA_035327685.1 Pirellulaceae bacterium
GTCTGGAAACTTCAGCAGGTACGATCCGCTGTGCGCGTGCTGAGTGATTTGTTTGACCGGGCATCCGAAGTTCAAATCGACCACGCTGACCTGGTGTTCATCGACCAAACGCCGACCGACTTGAGCCAGCACCTCTGGATCGTTGTCCCACATTTGGACGGCCAATGGTCGCGGTTCGTCGGCAACTCCCCACAATCGGTCCGGGTGTTCGGCGCGGCGATTCATCCATTCCATGCCGCGGGCACTGATCATTTCAGTCGCTTGCAAACCGACTCCGCCATATTCCCGGACGATCTGCCGGAACGCGTAATTGGTGAATCCGGCCATGGGCGCCTGCAAGATCGGCGGATCGACCAGAACATTGCCGATCCACAGCGGTGCGATTTGCGTCACGGTCCGCGAAGTCATGAGTGCTTCAGCCATTCATTCCCGGCGAATTCAAACCGGCTGAGTGGTTCCAAGGGGTCAGGTCCATGCTTTCGGCTCACCGAGTCGAGTTGATTGCCCGAAAAATGGGCCAGACTCCGGCCTGTGAACGGTTTCAGTGTGTCGCGACGCGCCGCACCATCGAGCAACAAGTGGAGCCGATGGGAGTCGAACCCACGACCTTTTGAATGCCATTCAAACGCTCTCCCAACTGAGCTACGGCCCCTTGTGTCTGGCAGTTAACGGTGTCTTGCATTTATCGGTGCAGCAACATGCCTCGGAAGCAATGAAAAATCTACAAAGAGGCTGCGCTGATGTCAAGGGAACGCCAAACGTGAATCGCCGCTTCGATGGTTTCCCATTCGTCGGTTTTCCGGTAATATAGGTGGGCGTCCTCCGCAGATTTACATGGAGTGGCAGGGCGTTGTTTGAGAATCAGATCAACTACAGAGGAACTAGTCATGGCCCAGATCACTTTGAAGGGAAATCCTATTAACACCTGCGGTGAATTGCCGGATGTGGGTACCACGGCACCAGACTTCCAATTGGTCGCAGGCGATTTGAGTGAGCCCCGCTTGACCGATTATCGGGGCAAGAACGTGATTTTGAACATTGTTCCCAGCTTCGATACGGGAATTTGTGCGGCTTCCGTGCGGCGGTTCAATCAGGCGGCTGGAGAATTAGAGGACGCGGTGATCGTCAACGTTTCCAGGGATTTACCGTTTGCTCAAAAGCGATTTTGCGATAGCGAAGGATTGAATCACGTCATCAACCTGTCGGCGTTTCGCGCGCCGCGATTCGGCCAGGATTATGGCGTTGAATTGGTGGATGGTCCCTTGCGTGGGTTGTTGGGGCGCGCCATTGTCGTCGTCAACGGCGCCGGGCAAGTCGTTTATACCGAACTCGTCCCCGAAATTGCTCAAGAACCCAATTACGATGCAGCGTTATCGGCAGTCGCCCAATTGGCATAAATAGCCTTTTGCACTGCCACGCGGAGCGCGGGCATGTCGGCTAATTCGAACTCCGGCGATGAACTCGGCGGGCTGGCCCTCACTGGACCGACGTTGGCGCGGTTGGTCGATCTGGTCAATGATCTGGTGTGGTTGTTGAGCGGTGACGGTCAGCGACTGCTGTACATGAACGCGGCTGCCGCCGCGGTTTACGGGACAGAGCAGGATGAATTGCGCCGCCGCGCTGGGCTGTGGATGGGGGTCATTCATCCGCAGGACAAGGCGATCATTCAGGATAACTTGCGCCGCATCAATTCACTTGAGTCATTTCAACATCGGTTTCGCGCTTTGGATTCGCATGGCCGCGAAGTCTGGCTGGACGCCAACTTCCAATTGCTCCCACAAGCCCATTTTGATCAGCCTTTGATCGGCGTGGTCGCCAAGGATATCACGCACCGGCTGCGCGCCGAGCGTGCATTAGACGAAGCCAAAGCCATCTACGAGACACTGGTGCAAAACTTGCCCATCAAAGTATTCCGCAAGGACCAAACTGGGCGGCTAGTATTTTGCAACCAATTGTACTGTGAAGCTCTTGGCCGCCCCCTCGAGGAACTGATCGGCAAGACGGACCATGATTTGTTTCCCCCGGAATTGGCGGACAAGTATGTGACAGACGACGCCCGAGTGTTGGCCACCGGGCAACCGATGCACGATATCGAGCAGCACCCTGGGAGCGACAGTAGTATCTCGTATGTGGAAGTGTTGAAGGCACCACTGGTTGACTCGCGCGGACGGCGTGTCGGCATACAGGGCATGTTCTGGGACGTTACTTCCCGGGTGTTAGCGGAAGAAGAGCTAAAACATTCCCGCGACATTGCTCAAGCAGCCAGCAAGGCCAAAGGTGATTTTCTGGCCAACGTCAGCCATGAGATTCGGACGCCGATGAATGCCATTATTGGCATTACGGAGTTGCTGCTCGATAGCTGTCGCGACAAACAGCAACGCGAATACCTGTCGATGATTCAACAATCGGGCGAAAACTTGATTACGTTGCTCAACGACATCCTGGATTTCAGCAAAATTGAAGCGGGCAAACTGGAACTCGAGCGATTGCCTTTCGATCTTCGCAACCGCCTGGGCGATACGCTCCGCTCGTTGGCGGTTCGCGCCCATGCCAAAGATCTGGAACTCGTGCTCGATTTCGACCCACTCATCCCGCGCACGTTGATCGGCGACCTCAATCGCATTCGGCAGGTGTTGGTCAACCTGGTCAGCAATGCGATCAAGTTTACCGATGAGGGGGAGGTCGTACTGCGCGTCGATTGTCCTCGCAAATCGGACCAATTGGCCCATTTAACCTTCGATGTGATCGACAGTGGAATCGGTATTCCTGGTCATCGTTTGGAATCGATTTTCCACGAGTTCGAACAAGCGGAAATGACTACCTCGCGCCAATATGGAGGGACAGGCCTGGGTTTGCCCATTACGCGCCGGCTGGTGACTTTGATGGGTGGGACGTTACAAGTCTCCAGTCAAGTCGGTTTTGGCAGTCAATTTCATTTTGAACTTGAACTGCCGTACCCCGACGAGCCCCCGGACGAACCGGCTGAAGTATTGGAGAGTTTGCGATTGCTTCGCGTATTGGTGGTTGAGAATCATATCGCGGCGCAGAAGGCCACGCGCCGTTGGCTTGATTTTTGGCAA
>DAOLCX010000520.1:0-3077 GCA_035327685.1 Pirellulaceae bacterium
GTGGGGCAAATGGAAATGCCTTGGTAATCCCAATGCCTCCGACACCGGTTGGTAAAATGGTAACCATATGCGTTGGTCGGGTGGATTGGGATTAGAATAACTTTAGATGAGGGGAATAGGCGGCGCCTACCGTTGGCCATTCATCGAGGTGACGCCCGACGGATTATGGGGCCGCGATCGGGTAACTGATCGATTGCGTTGTTGGAATACATGACGATGATGAGACGTTTTTGGAAGCTTGCGACGTTAGTTGCCATGATGGTTCTCGCCATTTGCGTCTTTGACGGGTTTGCATCGAAATGTGGCGGTGCGGTCACTTCTCGATGGGCAGATGACGGAACTGCCACCACTTTGAAGCGTCAACTGCCAACTGATCCGCCTTACCGAGTGACCCGCAAATACGGTGTGACTTTTCGTCCACTCCCTCAACGCGACTTGAAATGCGACCTCTACTTACCGGAAGGCGAAGGCCCTTTTCCTGGAGTGTTGGTGATTCACGGAGGGGCGTGGGCTTGGGGCAGCAAGTCGCATTATGTGCATCATGCGCGAAAAATCTGCGAACAAGGCTATGTTGTGATGGCCATCAATTACCGGCTGGCGCCTACGCACCCTTTTCCTGCCCAAGTATTAGACTCGCAGTACGCAGTCCGCTGGCTGCGCCACCACGCCGCCGAGTACCGTGTTGATCGACAACGCATCGCCGCATTTGGCTATTCGGCGGGAGGGCATTTGGCCTGCTTATTGGGGACGGCAGATGATTCACAGTTTGTCGATCTGGATTTGCCTGAAGAACTTGCTCGGCATTCGCCCAAAGTCTCTGTCGTGGTGGCAGGGGGCGCCGTTTGCGATTTTGATTGGATTCCTGAGTCCAGTCATAAGCTCGCCTATTGGATGGGAGGCACGCGTGACAAACTTCCGCTGACTTACCGTCAAGCGTCGCCACGCCACCATATTACGGCCGGCGATGCAGCCTTCTTCCTCTATCACGGAACGCGGGATCAAGTGGTGCCATTCGATTGTTCGCGCCGCATGCACGAGGCGTTGTTAAAAGCTGGATGCCATAGCGAACTCCATGACCTAGAGAACTACGAACATTTTCAGGGGTTCTTGGATCGCGCCATCATCGATGACGCTATTGAATTCCTGAAACGCCAATGGCCGGATCCTCAAAACCCATAACCCCGACGTTGGCAGTAATTGCGATTTCACCTGGCGAACGCCAACATTCGGAAAGTTTTGCCCTGGCCGACCTGCAGGACGTCCATTCCATTTGAACAGATCCGTCCAACACTCGTTCCTGCCACACTCCTTGAATTTGATTGTCGAAAGTGCTGTGATACAATAATTCTCCATGCGAGCAGCCGATATGGCTAAGCACACGTCGGGCCGCTGGTGTTCATACAACGGATGATTGAGGAATTGAAGATGTCGATTGCACCAACCTTCAGCACTTCCGAAACTGCGCAACGCTTCATCGAATCGATCGATAAGGGAAAATACGATCGCCAGATCACTGCAGGCATCGACAAATTCGTCGGCAAGCAAGTCGAACCCGAGATGCAAGGCTTTTATACCGACGAGGAACTCGACGCGTTGGCCGCGCTGAAAGACACTGATCGAGATGTTGAAGCCCGTATGCCGGTCAAAATTACCCGGCATTATTTTCAGCAGGCTAAAAACAGCAAAGCATTGCAGCAATTGATCAAAGCCAGTCCTGCCGAGACGCTCGATCTGACTGGCTCGCAAGACCCCGGCAAGCAAATGGATTACAGCCCTGTCGAAGGGATGTTGCACAAGTATGAAATCGGTTTGTTGTACGTAGCGTCGACTTGCTCGGCACATTGCCGTTTTTGTTATCGGGAAGAGCTGATCGCCAAAAAAGAGATCGCCCGAAGCGATGGCTCGGTGGCTCCCAAAGGGCTGGCCGTCGTTGAGGACGTCTGCCTGTACATAGTCGAGCACAATCGATTGGTTGAAGAAAACGGTGGCGTCCATCCAGAGAGCGGGCGACCAAAGCTGCGAGAAATCCTGTTGTCGGGCGGCGACCCGATGGTGTTGAGCAACAAGATTATCGGCAACTGGTGGGCCTCGCTGGCCGAAGCCGGCATTGAAAATATTCGACTGGGAACGAAAGACCTCGCGTTTTTTCCGGACCGATTTGACCGCGCGTTTCTCGATATGCTCGATGGTTTTCACCGCAATTATCCGAACGTCAGTATCCGATTTGTGGTTCACTTTAACCATCCCGACGAGTTCTTGAAGAAAGACGCGGAGGGCAACTATATGGCCAACCCGACCGGTGGTTTGGCCTGGCTGGACAACACACTGCATGCGGTGCGAGAACTTCGCAGCCGCTACTGGGTGACAATCGACAACCAGTCGCCCATCATCAAGGGAATTAACGATGATGTAGAAGCGTTGCGAATTCTGCAAGCCGAACTTAAACGAAACGGAATTGAGCCATCCCGATTCTACTGCGGTCGCGACATCATCGGGCATCGCGCATTTAATGTGCCCATCGAGGAAGCCTGGCGGCTCCTCAACGAATCCCAACGGGGATTGTCAGGCATCGAGACTCACGCCAAACTCTCCATCACGCACTACAAAGGAAAAACCGAAGTTTGTGCTGTCACTAATGAGCCTCTACACATGCCCGGAGGCGAAAACGGGGTGGTGATCATGAAACTCTATCGCAACGCGGCGGACGCTGCGGATCGAGGCAAAGTCGTGATCCTCGGACGCAATCCGAAGGCGATCTGGTTCAACGATTACGAAGATCGCGTACTGTTCGACGAAGCCGGTTTGTTCTCCCAAGCGAATTATTAGGACCGAGAGCCGATGTCGCAAATTCACGCGGCCTCGAAAAGCAGCTTGCTGTTTGAAGAGGCTTTGCAAGTCATGCCCGGCGGTTTTAGCCGCAATACGATTGCCCGCAAACCGCACCCTGACTATGTCGCTTTCGGCTCGGGCGCCAGAATCACTGACGTCGATGGTCGTGTCCGCATCGATTTCGCCGGAAACATGGCCTCCCTGATTCACGGACATGCATTTGGGCCTGTCGTCGAGGCCGTTACCGA
>DAOLCX010000521.1:0-3067 GCA_035327685.1 Pirellulaceae bacterium
AAAAGATCAACCCAAAGGCGTTGGGAATATGGCGGGTATTGTGAAACAGAATATCCAGCGCCGCCAGGACATACGCCCCACACATAAATGGCACAATCTTGCTGGCTACCGAGGCAATTGAACGAATTCCGCCAATGATCACGATCCCTACAAAAAATGCCATCACCAAACCATAAACCCAGGGATAGCTATTCAAGAACGGAATCTCGGTTTTGATAGCGCCCAGGGATTGACCCACCTGAAAGGCATTCCCGCCCCCCAGCGAGCCTCCGATGCACAGGACCGCAAAAACCACAGCCAGCACTTTGCCTAAACCGCCCAGCCCCATTTCGGACAATCCATCGCGCAGATAGTGCATGGGTCCGCCTGAAACGACACCATCGGGGGAGACTTTGCGATACATCTGCCCCAAGGTGCATTCGGCAAACTTGGTGGTCATTCCCAAGAAGCCGGCCAGGATCATCCAGAACGTTGCACCGGGTCCGCCTAATCCAATGGCTATCGCCACACCGGCGATGTTCCCCAATCCGACGGTGGCCGATAACGCTGAAGCCAATGCTTGAAAGTGGGTGACTTCCCCCGGATTGTTTGGATCATCGTACTTTCCACGAATCAAATTAATGCTGTGGCCAAACGCGCGCAGGTTGATAAACCGCATGAACAGCGTGAAGAATATACCGGCCCCCAGCAACCAAACCACCACAAACGGTATCGCGACCCGCCCGCGGTGCTCTTGAACAGCCAGAGTTTGGTAACGCGCGTGAAGCGCGGCGTCTTGATCGCGCAATTCATCGACGCTGGCGAACTCATATCGTTTGACGTCAAACTGGTCTTGGCCCAACGTGCGGATTACGTCAATGCGAATCGCGCCATTGGATCGTTGGGTTGCACGGTATTCCACATTGTTTTCTTTAAGTTGCCATTGACCGTTTAAGCGAATCCAATTTGGAGTCCCAAAGTCAAAGAAAATCACCTTGGCCATGGGCGCCACTAGATAGTCACCGAAAAAGGCGTCTACTCGATCGATCCAAGTTGTGGTTGTTTGTTCCTCGGTCGCCCCATCTTGTTGCGCCGCCGCAGAGGCATGATCCGAGCCTTGCTCGTCCTGTCGCGAACCAGCCCACCCCAAACCGACCAACAACGCCAAGATCCCGATGGACCAAAATCCCAATCGACGCAGTGAACGTTTGCGTTGCATTACTTCAGGCTTTCCGAATGATTCCACCTTACTGGTATTCCGAAAACAAAGCGCGCCGCGGAAAGCCGTGACGAAAACACGATTCAATCATTGCGATTTTTCAGGCTTTTCGCAGCACAAACCAAGTGCCCTTTTATCGCAGCCGTTGGCCTGTGTCAATCCAACGCAGCGCCGACGCAGACAACGCCAACCGGGACTTTTTTTGGTATCTTAATAAGTTTATTGCCTCGGAAATCCGGGTACATGAATCAGTGAGCAACACACAATTATCGACGGGGCGGCGGCAATCGGTAGGAACCGTTACGGCGTTGGCAGCGGACGAGCCGCTTCCCAAACGCCGCAAACTCGTCCCGTTTATCCTGTTCCTCCTGACTTGCCTATCTACGTTTTGGGTCGGCATCACGGCTTGGCAACCTCTCCCAGCTTTGCAAATAGCCGCCAACCAAGGGGACTCGATTTACCTCCGCCAGTTGTTCATCGCCCACTGGGAAGAAGGCCTGATTTATATGGCGTGTGTGTTGGCCATTTTGTTGTGCCACGAGTTGGGACATTTCGTGATGACCTTGGTGTATCGCGTGCCAGCTACCGTCCCCATTTTTTTGCCGTTTCCATTTAATCCGATCGGGACACTGGGGGCGGTGATCGGCATGAAAGGGATTGCTGCCAACCGCAAACAGATTTTCGATATTGGCCTGGCGGGACCGCTGGCCGGTTTAGTCGTCGCCGTGCCGATTGCCTGGTGGGGCGTGATGCAATTGGATCTTTCGCCACCACCCCAAGGTGGTTTGGGTTTGCGGATGCCACTGGGTTTGGATTGGTTGATTCGTTGGATGGGCGTCCCCGGTTATGCGGGTCAACCAATTTGGCTCAATCAACTCAATCCGTATTTTGCCGCCGCTTGGGTCGGATTTTTTGTGACGGGATTGAACATGATCCCTGTCGGGCAACTGGATGGCGGACATATCACGTACACCTTGTGGGGGCGGCGGGCGCAGTGGCTGGCGCAAGCCCTTCTGGTGGCCGCCCTCGCGTCGATGCTATACTTCCGGAGTTTCGTGTTGGTGGTGATGGTCGCCCTGGTGCTGCTGATGGGAACGGGCCACCCACCCACAAAAGACGAAGTCAGTCCGATGGGTTGGTCGCGCTGCATATTGGGATATGTTTCGCTGATCATCCCGGTCCTGTGCTTTCCGCCCATGGTCTTTGAGTTCGTCGATTAGTCTTGTCGATTTTCCATTCCGTGCAGTTCCCAGTAGCGACTTGGCAAACATCCCGGTGTGCTGTCCAATAGAAACAGGTGTTTCAGGGAGTCGATGACGTTGAGAGTGGAAGAATGAACGGGCGTGGTCAGTCCTTTTGTAGCCAGCATAGTGCGATTTCGGAGTCATTTTCCCCTTCCGAATCGATCGTGGTTGTTTGCGGCGACTGCCGGACACTTCTCAACACAATCCCTGATGAGTCGCTGCCGTTGATGGTCACTTCGCCACCCTGCAACATTGGCCAGGAGTTCGATGAAAGATGGGATATGGACCTCTCCATGCGATGGTTGAGAGGTGACATTAAACGACGGATGATGAACGTTTATTAGAAAGGTAACATGCATGATGCCTCGATGGGTGACGTTGTTTACCGGCCAGTGGGCCGATTTGCCTTTGACCGAGATGGCCAAGAAAGCCCAGTCGTTTGGCTACGACGGGGTTGAATTGGCTTGTTGGGGTGACCATTTTGACGTTCCGCGCGCGATGGCGGAACCGAACTATTGCGCAGAGAAACGCAAGTTGCTTGAGTCGCATGGCTTACAATGCGCTGCGATCAGTACGCACTTGGTGGGTCAAGCAGTCCTGGACCTGATCGACTCGCGGCACCAGG
>DAOLCX010000522.1:0-3057 GCA_035327685.1 Pirellulaceae bacterium
TAAAACGAGTGCAGCTCAGCGGCTTGTCAGCACCTACGTCATCTCCGACGAAATGGCCGAGCGATTGACGCAACTGGTCTTTCCGCAAATGCAATTCGATACTCCCGCCGACAACAAAGGGCTGCTGGTCGTTGGCAACTACGGTACGGGTAAGTCGCACTTGATGTCTGTTCTGTCCAGCCTGGCTGGTGACGCAGAATTGGTCGCTGGTGTTACACATCCGGCGGTTCGAAAAGCTGCAAAAAAGATCGGCGGTCGATTTAAAGTCATCCGCACAGAGATTGGTGCGACGACGATGTCCCTCCGAGACATCCTGGTGGCGGAGCTTGAAGAGTACTTGGAGAAATCGGGAGTCGCTTTCGTCTTCCCGGACGCAGGAACGATATCGAGCCACAAGCGTGCTTTTGAAGACATGATGGAAGAATTCGGCAAGAAATTCCCCGACCACGGGTTGCTGTTGGTTGTGGACGAATTGCTCGACTTCCTACGGACGCGGAAAGACCAGGAACTCATCCTTGACCTGAACTTTCTCCGTGAAATCGGAGAAGTTTCCAAAGATCTCAGGTTCCGTTTTATGGCTGGTGTCCAAGAAGCCATCTTCGACAGCCCCAGATTTGCTTTCGTCGCGGACAGTATTCGGCGAGTCAAGGATCGCTTTGAACAAGTCCTGATCGCTCGCAGCGATGTTAAATACGTTGTCGCTGAGCGTCTGCTAAAAAAGACCGCCGATCAACAATCCAAAATCCGCGATTATCTTTCACCATTCGCGAAGTATTACGGCAATCTAAACGAGCGGATCGACGAGTTCGTTCGATTGTTCCCTGTCCATCCAGATTACATTGATACCTTTGAACGAGTCACCGTTGTTGAGAAACGTGAAATTCTCAAGACGCTATCGCTTGCCATGAAGGGCATGCTCGATCAAGAGGTACCTGACGACGAGCCAAAACTCCTTGCCTTCGATAGCTATTGGAACACGCTAAAGCAAAACGCATCGTTCCGGGCTATCCCAGAGATACGAGCCGTCATCGATTGTAGCCAGGTGTTAGAGTCACGAGTTGAAAACGCCCTGACTCCGAAAAACTACCAACCGATGGCACTGCGGCTGATTCACGCATTGTCAGTCCATCGGCTGACGACTGGCGACATTCACGCTCCCATCGGCGCTGCACCAGAGGAACTTCGAGACCGACTTTGCTTGTTCGAACCCCTGATCACCGAGCTGGGGAGCGACGAACCCGACAAAGACCTACAAACACACGTCGAAACGGTACTTCGAAAAATACACAGTGCCGTTAGCGGTCAATTCATCAGCGAGAACAAGGACAACCGCCAGTTCTATCTCGACCTCAAAAAGACCGACGATTTTGACGCCTTGATCGAGAAGCGATCAGAAAGCCTGGGCGAAGCACAACTTGATCGATATTACTACGAAGCCCTCAAGCGAGTCATGGAATGCCAGGACTCGACCTATGTGACCGGCTACAAAATCTGGCAACATGAGATCGTCTGGCAGGAGCGAAAAGCCGCTCGGTCGGGATACCTGTTTTTTGGTGCCCCTAACGAACGATCAACGGCCGTTCCCCAACGGGACTTTTATCTCTATTTCATCCAGCCCAACGATCCGCCGCGATTCAAGGACGAAAAGTTGGCCGACGAGGTCTTTTTCAAACTCAAAGGGACCGACGAAGAATTTACCTCCTCCCTGCGCAGCTATGCGGCAGCCTTGGATCTCGCCACGACATCCTCCGGCAATGCCAAAGCCACCTACGAGGCGAAAGCTAACGGCTTCCTGAAAAAGTTAGTCCAATGGCTACAAAAACATTCCGCCGACGCTTTTGAAGTCACCCATCAAGGCCGAACCAAATCGATGACTGAATGGGCCAAAGGGAAATCGATTCGCGACCTATCGGGAATATCACCCAATGAAACCATCAATTTTCGCGATTTGGTCAACGCGATTTCCGGAATTTGTCTGGCGACACACTTTGAAAATCAGGCCCCCGATTATCCGGCCTTCTCGGTTCTGATTACCGGCAACAATCGAGCACAAGCCGCGCAAGACGCCTTGCGAGCCATCGCCGGACAGAATCGCACCAAGCAAGCCACCGCCGTGCTTGACGCACTGGAGTTGCTCGACGGTGAAAGAATCGATCCCTACAAGTCGAAACACTCGCGTTTCATTCTCGACGTGATCAAAGCCAAAGGGCATGGGCAAGTCGTCAATCGTAGCGAAATCATCCAGGATGATCATGGGTTGGAATACATGAATCCAGGTGGTTCACGTTTGGAGTCTGAATGGGTAGCGGTTATCATCGCGTCTCTGATCTATGCAGGTGACATTGTGTTGGCCATTCCCGGCAACAAATTCGACGCGACTGGCCTGCAAAAGCTGGCGGCAACCGGCATGGATGAACTGGTGCGTTTCAAGCATTTGGAACAACCCAAAGAATGGAATCTCCCTGCCCTAAAAGCTCTGTTTGAACTGGTCGGAATGCCACCCGGCAATGCCCAACTGGTCACCAAGGGAAGTGAAGAGCCGGTTCAACAACTGCAAGACGCGGTTGCCAAACTCGTCAAACGAATTGTCACCACGGGTCAAACGATTCGCGAAGGGCTCTCGTTTTGGGGACAAGACCTGCTGGCCAGCACCGATTTGGCCAATCAAACCAACGCACTCGATCAAGCCAAACAATTCTTCGAATCCTTGCAAGCCTACACGTCTCCCGGCAAATTGAAAAACTTCAAATACGGTGCCAGCGACGTCGTGGCCCATCAACCCGTACTCAAAACCCTTGACGACCTGGATGCCCTGCGCGGATTTATTGTCAATCATGGCGCGACCGCCGCTTGGCTGTCCACCGCCGAAGCGGTTCTGCCAACCGATCATGATTGGGTCAAACAAATCAAAACCAGCCGCTCGGCCGTGCTGGAAAGTCTCAAGCAATCCGATCTATCGCAGCTTGCCAGTCAATCGCAAACCATTGGAGCCAAGCTCGGAAAGCTCAAAAAAGAATACGGCATCGCGTATATCAGCCTGCACACCAAAGCAAGATT
>DAOLCX010000523.1:0-3054 GCA_035327685.1 Pirellulaceae bacterium
CCTGGATTGATTGGCCTTCCCAGTTGGCTAGCCGTCGTTGTAGGTAGAGCGATTGGGGACAAATGCTCAACACTCATTCCGCATTTCCGCCGTGGCTGCCGCGAATCAGCGGATGATGCCGCCGGTTTGCGAGGAAACTGCCGTGGAGTCGGGTGCGAATTCAAAGCCGAGTTCGATGTCCAGCCCGTCAATTTCGAACGGGGTGTGGGCCGCTTTGTAATGGTCGTAGGCCGTGCCGATGTAAACGCCCAGTCCCAGAAATCCGACGAACAACAATCCCCATACTAATCGCAACATATTTCGACCTCGACGTAATCGTTCAAGGCATTGCAGAACAATCGTCCTCAATTGTTCGATACCCTGAATAGGCTGACTATCCCAATAGACTGAGCATCCTCGTACGAAGAGCGATTGAGGACAATTGCTCTACACTGGCGCCGTCCGCCAGATTCCGAGTCAGGACTCGGACTCGACAAGCTCAGCGTGAAATTCCGGTCTCGGCAGCACTGGCACCACGTTCCCCACGTTTTGGGCTCCCGACGTTCTGGTGATTCCCACGGTCAAGCCTGGTGGGCCTGGCCGGTTCGCGGTACATCCCACATAGGAGATCGTGTGTTAGGCGCTAAAGAGACTTCCTTTTGCCTCTATCGGGAAATCGGCGGCCAAAATCGAGCGTGTCAATCTAGTGGTAAACGGTTACTGCGATGCGAGCCGTTTCGAGGGCGCATGGCCTGCACAATCGGACTAAATTACCCCAGCCAATGTTGGTAACTTGGCCTGCCAGCGTTTAAAATGGACACCGGCGCTACGCCCCGGACAACTTCTCTGTGTGCTGTGAGGATCATGAATCAAACTGCCAAAGACTGCCGCCTGGATGGTTGGTTGCTGTACTGGGCTCTGTGCATTTTGAGCTTTGCTATTGTCGTAGGCTGGTCCGGCGATGCGCGTGGCTGGCAGGACGCTCAGGATCGAGACCGCGAGGGGGAGCAAGGAGAATCTACGCGGGCGGATGCGGAGACTACACAGAACGTAGACCATCGCACAGTCGAAATCCAGAGGCTGTTTGGATCGATTACGGCGCAACTTCAGCGCGGAAATGACAGGGCAGTCTTAACGTCGATATCCGCTCAACACCTACTCGACTGGCTAATCGAGCGCGGTGATGTCGGAATTGAGAACGAAGAGGATCGGCGAAAAAAACTGCAACGCCTAAGGAGGTCGCTGGCGCAAGCCTGGTCGTTCTGGGGCGAATGGCTGACGTGGGATCGCTTCGAGATCAAGCATATCGAGTGGCTGGCGGATGATCGGGTGGTGGTGACGGTGCGACATCGAAACTCGGATTTTCAAATGAACTCGCCGATTCGGTGGTGGGTTGTGAAAACGGCCGAGGGAGCCTGGAAATTCTATGACTTCGAGGATCTCAGTCAGTCGATGCGAGTGTCCACGCTGATCGGCGTTTTGATCCGTTCAGTTGGCGAGGGTCCGCCGTGGGTCCCGGCATTGGAACGCCTGGTCAGGTTGATAATGCAATCTGGGTCTGACGACGATTTGTTCGAAGAGTGGGACCAGTATACGGGGTTGATTGACGAGTTGTTGACTTACGACTTGCCGGAGGAGTTGGAAGCGTTTGCGTTGATGATGCGCGTCGAGTCGGCGTTGAGCATGGACGACGACCCGCATGTAGCTCTCAACTATTTGAAAGACGTCGCGGCCCTGGAGAATCCGCCGCCTTATTCGAAGTACCTGGAAGGGAGAGCGTTGGTGTATCTGGACCGTTATGACGAAGCGATCGAGAGTTTCGAAGCGTACGGGCGGTTGTTGTGGCTGGATGCCGATGTCTATGAGAATATCGCCGACTGTTACCTGGAGTTGGGAGAGCGGAGCAAAGCGGTGCAATATGCGGAGTTGGGACTGGCCGATGATGAGAGATCCTGGGGATGTCTGGCCACTTTGGCATTGGCGTTGCCGGATGATCGGAAGTCCGAACTGTTGCCTCATTTCGAGCGAGCCTCGCATGACGAACGGGCGTACGAGTTCGTGTTGGACTGGGCGATCGACCAGGATGAAATGGAAACTGCCGCGATTGTGTATGAGTGGTTCAAAAAGGCTTGTCCCAACAGCGACTTGATTTCCTATTACAATGACATCTTTATTCGATAAAGGGACCGGAATGGCACGGACTATCAAAGGACGATTGTGGAACGGAGTATGGTGTGCCTTGGCGTTGATCGTCGTCGGCACGGACATGGCCTGTGGGCAGGACGACGACCCGGTATTTTCCGGGCCTCAAATCGGCGAAGCCATGCCTGCGTTCGATGTTAAACCGCTGTTTCGCGATGCGGACCAGACCACGACGTCACTGGCGCTGGGTGAAAAAGAAGGTTTGCACGTTGCTCTGTTTGTGACTGAAGTAACTCGGCCTGGGTTTGCGGTGATCCGAACGATTTCCAACTACGCTGGGGCGTTGGGGGATCGTGTCCATGTGCAGGTCGTGTTTTTGACCAGTGATATCGTGGCCAAGCAGCAGTGGGCGCAAGGGGCACGGCAAATACTCCCCAAGTCCGCCGCATATTATGTGTCCCCCGATGGAGCGGAAGGGCCAGGGACGTTGGGACTGAATCGGCATGTGGAGTTGACCGTGTTGTTGATTCGCGAGTCCAAAGTGGTTGCCAATTTTGCATTGGTGCAACCTGGCGATGCGGTCGATTCGCCGATTATCATCGAGGCTATTGCCCAAGCTTTGGGGATGACACCGCCTGACGCTCATGCCATCGCAGCGTTTCGCGAGGCGTCCCATCCGGCCGGTAGCAGGATGATGCGCGAATCAGCTGCCGAACAAGTCGATCTGAGGCCGCTGCTGGGTCCGGTGATTCAATTGTCGGCCACGGACACTTCCGTTGAAGAAGCCGCCCAACGAGTGATTGAAGAAGCCGAGAAAAACGAACCGTTTCGCCGGCGTTTGGGAGAGGCTTGCAAACGGATTGTCGAAAGTGGCAAGCTTGAGAGCTATGGAACGCCGCGGGCGCAGGCGTTCTTGAAGGAATGGGCGGAAAA
>DAOLCX010000524.1:0-3052 GCA_035327685.1 Pirellulaceae bacterium
TGACGGTTGTCGTAACCGCCGATCGATGCGACGGGCGACCAACATGGACTGACCGGCGGCAATTCGGGGTTTAGACTTTGGAAAGGCCCACCGGCAGAGGCAATGTTGCCGCTCATGACAGCAAGTTCGCTTTCAATCGCGCGAATCTCGTTCGTTATCCAGGTCGCCGCAATTCACAAGATGCGTGACACTCGCGTCCCAACTTCGCGTTGGCGACGCGAGCGTCAACATGCATCTGCGGTTGCCACGGCAATCGAATCACTTCGTTCCTTGCGCGGCGTTATAACTGGTGATCAGGTTGCGATAGGCCGGCAAATGATTGGAGAACAACGTTCCCAGCCCTTCGATGTCATTGCGCCAATCGCGATGCAATTCGCAAGCCACGCCAAACCACGTCATGAGCTGCGCGCCGGCAGCCTGCATTCGCAACCATGCCGACTCGCGGGTCGTGTGATTGAAAGTCCCGGAGGCATCGGTGACGACAAAAACGTCGTATCCCTCTTCCAGCGCCGACAAGGCCGGAAATGCCACGCAAACTTCCGTCACCACGCCGGCAATAATCAGTTGCTTCTTGCCGGTGGCTTTGATCGCCTTGACAAAATCTTCGTTGTCCCAGGCGTTGATCTGTCCGGGGCGAGCAATGTAGGGCGCATCGGGGAACAGCTCCTTCAGTTCCGGCATCAGCGGACCATTGGGGCCATTCTCAAAGCTGGTTGTCAGGATCGTCGGCAAGCGGAAATATTTCGCCGCATCCGCCAACGCTAAGATGTTGTTCTTAAAATCGTCGGGAGAAAAATCTCCGACGATATTGCAGAGACCCGATTGATGATCGACCAGCAACACGGCTGCATCATGCTTGTCCAATCGACGATAGCTAAAGCTCTTGTTCATTTTCTTGTCCTTGTCAATTGAAAATCGATAAAATCACACCACACGAACCTGCCAGAAAACGCTGACAACCAACCGTCATCAATTCAACGTACATCGAGCGTTCCCGCCAGATCGAAGATTGTCAGGCGGACGCGGACGCCTTTCCAGAACTCCCACAACCGCCCGCCGCGGTCCCGCAACCATCCACACTCCAGCGCCCCCCGCCGTTGCCAATGAGGAACAGCATGGCTCCCGCCATCGAGAGATTCTTCATGAAGTGAATCATCTCCATTTGGCGTGCCTCGTCCTGGAGGTCCCAGAAGTTATGAAAGAAATAGGTCGCGAGAATAAGAAATACCAACAACAGGGTAGCGCCCACACGAGTCTTGTAGCCGACGATGATGGAAACGCTCCCAATCACTAAGAACACAATGGCGCCAACTAACATCAGGCTTGGTAAGGGAACTCCCTTCGATCCCATGTACGTTGCCACATTCGAAAAATCGGGAATCTTGTTGCCGATTGCACTCGACAAAAAGATGGTTCCGATAAACAACCGGCCCATCATTGAGGTCAAATTGAACAGTAACGATTGCATGGTCATGCTCCTGTAAAAAATCTTCGATTTGGCGGCGACAGGCCAACACAGCCTGTCATCACTCACGCCAGATCGAACCACATCAACTGCGCACCATGATGGCTAGAGATTTGAATTTCTGTTTCGTCGCTGATGGCCAGGCCATCACCTTCCGCCAGCGATAGGTCATCGACCTGTGCATCACCGCGCAACACCTGTAACCAGGCGTGCCTCCCCGAGTCGATCTGTCGATCAAGTGACGCGGCAGGCGCCAGGTTAGCCAAGTAGATGCGGGCCTCCTGGTTGATGCCAAGTGCCCCATCCTGCCCATTCGGTGCGGCGACCCGTTGCCATTCCCCTTGCCTCCCCGATTCCGGAAACGGCCGCTGTTCATAACTCGGCGCAATCCCCTTTTCAGCCGGGAAGAGCCAGATTTGATACAGGTGGACAGGCTCGGTTGACGAAGGGTTGAATTCGCTGTGCGTAATCCCGGTCCCCGCCGACATTCGCTGGAATTCGCCGGGGCGCAGGATTTCCCCATTGCCCATCGAGTCGCGATGTTCAAGCTGCCCCTCCAGCACATACGTCACAATCTCCATATCGTGATGAGGATGCTCACCAAACCCTTGGCCGGGCGCTACCCAGTCCTCGTTCATCACCCGCAATGCCCGAAAATGGATGTGGCGGGGATCGCGATAATCGGCAAACGAAAAGGTATGGTAAGACTTCAGCCAACCGTGATCGGCATAACCACGCTCATTCGATTTTCGCAAACGTTTCATATTGGAAACTCCTGTGAATCTTCAATCATCTTACGGTCACCACTTCCGCCACTTAAACCGTCGTCCTATCTCGCATCCGGCAGGTCTCTTAATCATCCGGCCAGGTTCGCGCCTTTTCGGTCAATCGCACCAACTCCTGTAACTCGGCCCGTGTCAGATGGCCCATCAACGACTTATGTAACTCGCGCAACGGTTGATCGATTTGCCCCAGCAATTTGCGGCCTTTGGGAGTTAATGCGACATGGACCACCCGCCGATCGTCCTGCAATCGTTCGCGGCGCACCAGGGACTGGTCCTCCAGGCGATCGATCAGACCGGTTATGGCCGGGACGACTTGAATCAGTCGCTCGGCGATCTCCAGCGAGGGGAGCGGCTGACCGGCCCCCCGCAGAATCCGAAGAACGTTGTATTGCGAGGGCGTCAGTCCAAACTCTCGCAGCAATCGCCCCAGCCGGTTGTGTAGCCGATCGGCCGTCCGCAGTACGTTGAGTGCCGCTTCCTGCTCCAGCGAATCGAAGGCACCTTGTTTTTTCAGTTCGTCTTTCAGTTTTCCCGACATGTTCGACGCCTCTTTTCCTCTGGCCAATGAATGTCACGTAAATAGTTTATATGTAAATCATTGTCCTGTCAAGTGGCTGCCCGGAAAAATCCTGGCGGAACGCCTCGGCTCGCACCAGTGTTCGCGAGTCTTGTTCAGTTTCAGCCGTACTTGGGGCCGGTAGATAAGCGACCGATAAGGGCCGAGCTTACCTGGACTGTCAACCAACCCATCCCGTGTTTGACAACAGGCGAAGAGTTCAAGCGATTGAGAAAAGCCCGTTTT